>CAYTZF010000023.1:0-2024 GCA_964442265.1 uncultured Sideroxydans sp. | reverse complement strand
CTGCCGCAGGCCGGGCGCGACTTCGGGCTGGTGCAGGTACTGATCGAGCGCACGGTGGTCGAGCGCCTGCCGAACGTCAGCATCGAAGATCTGCAGAATGCCTGGCTCGCCCTGCTCACCCGCGCCAAAGTGAATGCGAGCCATACCGTGCGCCGCGAAGAACTTTCGGTGCGCGAGCAGATGAGCAAAGTGCTGCGCCAGCTGCGCAATTGCGATTTCGTGCCGTTCGAGCAATTGTTCGCGGCGGATGCCGGGATTCCGATGCTGGTCGTCACCTTCATCGCCATCCTCGAGCTGGCCAAGGAAACACTGATCGAAATCACACAAACCGAATCGTTGGGGAACATCTATGTCAGAACCAGCCGTGCCGTCACTGCCGAATGAAACCGACCACGCGCTGGCAGTGGTCGAATCCGCCGTCGACCTTGCTTTGCTCCGGCGCGTCATCGAGGCCGCCTTGCTTACTGCCGAGGAACCGCTGTCGCTGGCCGAGCTGAAACGCTTGAGCGAGGTGCCGCTGGAGAACCGGCTGGTCGAGGAATGCCTGCAACAGATCGCCGCAAGCTATGCCGACAGCGGCATCGAACTGACCCGTGTCGCCAGCGGCTGGCGCTTTCGCGCGCGCCCGGAATTACAGGACCATCTGGACCGGCTCAATCCGCAAAAACCGCCGCGTTATTCGCGCGCCGTGATGGAAACGCTGGCGATCATCGCCTACCGCCAGCCGGTAACGCGCGGCGATATCGAAGAGATCCGCGGCGTTGCGGTGTCGGCGCAGATATTGAAGACGCTGGAAGGGCGCGGCTGGATCGAAGTGGTCGGCACACGCGACACGCCGGGCAAGCCGGAGCTGTTTGCCACCACCCGGCAACTGCTGGACGATCTCAACCTGCGCAGTCTGGGCGAGTTGCCCGCGCTGGAAGAGATGGGCAGTCTGCTGGATCAGAGCGGGCAAGTGCGCGACTGATGGGCACGGTCAAGCGCCTTACCTCGCGCGACAATCCGTTTTACAAATCGCTGCTTAAATTGGTTGCTTCGTCGCGCGCGCGGCGCGAAGCGGGGCAGACACTGCTCGACGGCCCGCATCTGTTGCGCGCATGGCTGGACAGCGGCCAACATCCATTGCATTTGTTGGTGAATGACGGTGCCTTGCATGATGCGGAAATCGGCGGATTACTGGCACGCTGCGCGAATATCCCGACCACCGTGCTGGAAGCCCCGCTGTTCAAACAACTTTCCGAACTAAAGACACCCAACGGCTTGCTCGCACTGATCGGCATTCCGCCGGCGAAAATCGCCGGGGAGAATTTCATCCTGTTGCTGGAAGACATTCAGGATCCGGGAAATCTCGGCTCCATCCTGCGCAGCGCGGCCGCTGCGGGTTGCGACGCGGTGTTCCTGTCATCCGGCTGCGCCGATGCATGGTCACCCAGGGTGTTGCGCGCAGGCATGGGCGGACATTGCGTTTTAAATATTCACGAAAATGCCGACCTGATCCGCGTCGCAGAGACCTTCTGCGGCAGCATGCTGGCGGCGTCGTTGCAGGCTGAACATTCGCTCTACGCCTGCGATCTGCGCGGCGCGATCGGCTTTGCCATCGGCAACGAGGGGGCCGGCCTGTCGCAGGGCTTGCAGGAAAAAGTGCAGCAACGGTTCATCATCCCGATGCCGGGCAAAGTCGAATCGCTGAATGCGGCGGCGGCGGCGGCGGTCTGTCTGTTCGAGGCGCTGCGCCAGCGCTTGCAGGTCGGGTTGCAACCCGACAAATCTTCAGCGTTTCAATCCGGTCTGGTGCAATAACGTGGTGGCGATCTCTTCCACCGAGATGGTGGTGACATCCATCATCGGAATGTTTGCGCTGCGCATCAATGCTTCGGCCTGCTGGATTTCTCTTCTGCAATTATCCAGCGAGGCATAGCGGCTGTTCGGCATCCGCTCGGCACGAATCTGCGCCAGGCGTTCCGGTTGAATAGTCAGTCCGCGCACCTTGGCGAGCAGCGGCTTGAGCGCCGACGGCAGTGACT
>CAYTZF010000022.1:0-10892 GCA_964442265.1 uncultured Sideroxydans sp. | reverse complement strand
GAAATGGATATGCCGCGTCGCCGCGCAGTTGGGGATCAGCGCGATCGGTTTGGACGCGGCATGGGTCGGATAGTCGAGGATCTTCACGTCCAGCACCGTGGTCAGTCCGCCCAGACCCTGCGCCCCGATGCCCAGCGCATTCACCTTGTCGCACAGCTCGATGCGCAGCTCCTCAATACGGTTCTGCGCCCCGCGCGCTTTCAGCGCGGTCATGTCGATGGGCTGCATCAGTGCTTGTTTGGCCAGCAGCATCGCCTTTTCCGCCGTGCCGCCGATGCCGATGCCGAGCATGCCGGGCGGACACCAGCCCGCCCCCATCCCCGGTAGTTCATGCAGCACCCATTCCACGATGTCATCGCTCGGATTGAGCATGGCGAAGTGCGATTTATTCTCCGAACCGCCGCCCTTGGCCGCGATGTCGATCTCAATCCTGTCGCCCGGCACCAGCTCGAAATGCACCACCGCCGGCGTGTTGTCGCCGGTGTTCTTGCGGCGTCCGGCCGGGTCGGCCACGATCGATGCGCGCAGCACGTTGTCGGGCAACAGATAGGCTTTGCGCACTCCCGCATTCACCATGTCGCTGACGCTCATGGTGGCATCCGCCCAGCGCACCGCCATGCCGACCCGCACAAAGGCCACCACGATACCGGTGTCCTGGCAGATGGGCCGCTTGCCCAGCGCGCACAGGCGCGAGTTGGTGAGAATCTGCGCCATCGCGTCTTTCGCGGCAGGCGACTCTTCCATGCGATAAGCGGCGGCCAGTGCTTGCAGGTAATCCTGCGGATGGTAATAGGAGATGAATTGCAAGGCGTCGGCGACGCTGTCGATCAG
The DNA here is from genome assembly GCA_964442265.1 of uncultured Sideroxydans sp. Taxonomy (GTDB): domain Bacteria; phylum Pseudomonadota; class Gammaproteobacteria; order Burkholderiales; family Gallionellaceae; genus Sideroxyarcus. The sequence continues at coordinate 10,061 of CAYTZF010000022.1, read as the reverse complement.
ATCCTGCTGGCGAATGGCGGTCATGGCGATCTCTCGTGGTGTGATGAGCCGATTATGGGAGCGTGAGTAATGGGCGTCAAACGGTTAGAATGCGCGTCTCTTTAATCAACCAACTCCCCCAGCATGGCCATCCAGTGGTTTCCCGGTCACATGACTGCGGCAAAAAAGAAAGCTGCCGAGGCCATGGAGCGCATCGATGTGGTGATCGAGGTGCTGGATGCGCGCGTGCCGGAAGCGGGCAGCAACCCGATGATCCGCGAGCTGCGCGAATACCGCCAGCGTCCCTGCCTCAAAGTGCTGAACAAAGCCGATCTCGCCGATCCGGTGGTCACCCGCGACTGGCTCGACCACTTCAACCGCCAACCGAACACCAAGGCGGTCGCCATTTCGTGCAAACAACCGGGGGAGGCGGCAAAAATCCCCAAACTGTGCCTCGCGCTGGCGCCGCATCGCGGCACCTCGCTCAAGCCTTTGCGCATGATGGTGATGGGCATTCCCAACGTCGGCAAATCCACCTTCATCAACGCCCTGCTCAAGCGCCGCACGGCGGCGGTCGGCGATGAACCGGCCATCACCAAGAACCTGCAGCACTTCGATCTCGGCAACGCCATGCAACTAATCGACACGCCGGGCATGATGTGGCCGAAGATCGAGCACGCCAGCGACGGTTATCTGCTGGCGGCCGGCAATCTGATCGGGCGCAACGCCTACGACGAAAGCGAAGTGGCTGTCTTCCTCGGCGACCTGCTGCTGGCGCGCTACCCGGCACTGCTTGCGCAACGTTATACCTTGCCGCTGGAAAAAATGGATGGTGTGGCGCTGCTCGAGGCAATTGCCCGGCGGCGCGGTTTGCGTGCCAAAGGCGGCGAATTCGACCTGGAAAAAGCCGCAATCACGCTATTGCGGGATTTTCGCGGCGGCATCCTCGGCCGCATTAGTTTGGAAACCCCGATCACCCGCGCCTCAATGCTGACCCCGGATGACTATGGTTTATAATCCGCCGGTCTTTTAATCCACCCATCACCGTCAACATGGCACGCCTCCCGATTTTATTGCTCTGCCTGATGCTGGGGGCGTGCAGCTCCGCGCACAAGGCGGACCCGTTCGAGCCGTTCAATCGCAAGATGTTTTATGTAAATGATTTGGTTGACCGCGCGGTTATCAAACCGGTAGCCAAAGGCTACAACGCGGTGATGCCCTCGCCAGGCAGAAAAATGGTGAACAATTTCTTCTCCAATCTGGATGATGTGCTGGTCACCTTCAACGACCTGCTCCAGTTCAAATTCCGCCAGGCCGTCAGCGACGGCAGCCGGGTCGTGTTCAACACCACATTCGGCCTGCTGGGGCTTTTCGAAGTCACCACCCGTCTCGACAAACACCACGAAGATTTGGGCCAGACCCTGCGCTATTGGGGTGTGCCCAGCGGGCCTTATCTCATCCTGCCGATCCTCGGGCCCAGCACGGTCACCGACACAGCGGGGCTGTATGGCGAAAGCTTTGTCAGTGTGTACAGCCAGATCGACGATGTACCCACCCGCAACCAGCTTTATATCGCCAACGGCATCAACATCCGCGCCAACCTGCTGGAAAGCGAAAAAGTGCTGGATAGCGCCCTCGACCGTTACAGCTTCCTGCGCGATGCGTATCTGATGCGCCGCATCAGCCTGACCCACGACGGCAATCCGCCGCGCCCCAACTACGACGAATTCGATGAGGAAGAATAAAAAAACGGCGGGAATGACCCGCCGTTTTTTTTATTTAAAACCGATTTGGCGCGCGTTGCGCAGCGCCTCGATGCGCTCTTCCAGCGGCGGATGGCTCATGAACAGGCGCGACAATCCGCCGCCGCTGGAAATCGCCATCGCCGACATATTCTTCGGCAGCGCGGCCGCCTGCTCATGGTTCAGCTTCAGGCGCTCCAGCGCGGCGATCATCTTCTGCCGCCCGGCCAGACTCGCGCCGCCCGCATCGGCGCGGAATTCGCGCTGGCGCGAGAACCACATCACGATGGTGCTGGCCAAAATGCCCAGTACGATCTGGGCGGCGATCTCCGCCACGAACGAGCCGATCCCCTGGCCGTTGCGGCCATCGTTTTTCAACAGCACGCGATCAACCAGAATGCCGAACAGCTTGGCGAAGAACACCACGAAGGTATTCACCACGCCCTGGATCAGCGCCAGCGTGACCATATCACCGTTGGCAACGTGGCTGATCTCGTGCGCCAGCACCGCTTCCGCTTCCTCGCGGCTCATCGCATGCAGCAGGCCGGTGCTTACCGCCACCAGCGAGTTGTTGCGGTTCCAGCCGGTGGCAAAGGCATTCACGTCCGGCGCGTCATAGATGGCCACTTCCGGCATGCCAATCCCCGCCGCATCCGCCTGGCGCCGCACGGTATCCACCAGCCAGCGTTCGGTCGGATCCTGCGGGTTTTCGATCACATGCGCGCCCACCGACCGCTTCGCCATAAACTTCGACAGGAATAGCGAAACGATAGAACCGGAAAAACCGATCACCGCGGACAGCGTCAGCAAGGCATTGAAGTTGATCGCACCGCTCTCATCCAGCACACGATCCACGCCGAGCAAGCGCAGGGTGATGCTGATGACCGCCAGCACGGCCACATTGGTCAGAATAAAAAGGAAAATACGTTTCATAAGTTCTCCATCGGTCGGAAAAGATGCAGCCCAGAAATAAGTTGAATAGCACGCCGCGGGAAATGGGGCACGGTTGTCATTTTTTCAAGCCCCGGGCATGAATATGAAAACCGCAATAAGTTCGCTTGCCACCTTTTTCGCACGGTTATAGCATCCTCCCACTACAAACCCCGGATCACATCATGCCGCAACTCGCAAACCGCACCGTGCTAACCGGTTTACTGGCCCTGCTAGCCGCCCTGCCGGTCTTTCCCGCCTTTGCCGCCGACCACTACAACATTGATCCCACCCATACCTGGCCGTCGTTCGAGGTCAACCATCTCGGCTATTCAACCCAGCGTGGCCGCTTCAATCGCACCCGGGGCGAAATCACCCTCGATAACGCCGCACAGCGCGGCACCATCGATATCACCATCGATGCCGACTCGATCGATATGGGGTTCGAAAAATGGAACGAACACATGAAATCACCGGATTTCTTCAATGCGAAACTGCATCCGGCAATCCGCTTCACCTCGGAGCAGCTCCAGTTTGAAGGCGAGCGGCTGGTTGGCGCGAATGGTTATTTGACCCTGCTCGGCACACGGCGACCGCTATCGCTGACTATCCGCAATTTCCGTTGCGCGCCGCACCCTTTGACTCGTCGGCGGCACTGCGGCGCCGACGCGACAGCCGCCATCAGTCGCACCCAGTTTGGCATGGCCAAATATGTCCCGCTGGTCGGCGATGAAATCAAACTGCTGATCGCGGTCGAGGCCTATATCGACTAGCGCCGCCGGCACTTACCAGCGCACTGCCAGCGTCGCAAAAGCCCGCCTCTCAAACACATTGTTGGCGACGTATTCGGTGAGGCCTGAATCAAACAGATTTTGCACCACCAGCGCGACCTCGCCGTGCAGGTCGCTGCTGTCATGAAATGTTTTTGCGGCACGCACATCGACGCGGTGTTGCGCGTGCTGGAAATCGACCAGTGGCCGGTCATACGGCTGCAGCCCATCCTGGTAATAAAACGCGCCGCTCACCGACCAGCCATCGCGCATCCGTCTGGAATACAGCACACTGCCGCTGTTGCGCGGAATACTCCCGGTGGTCAGGTCGTTAAACTTTGCCGGATCGACAGGACGGAATGCGCTCTCTCCGGCCGCAAACAACTGCGCACTGTTGCTGCGCGCCAGGATGTGCGCGGCATTCAGCACCAGCTCGCCATCCCGATCCGGTTTGATTTTGAAAGTCAGCTCGAAACCGCGAACCTGGTTGGCGGCGCCATTGACAAATTTTTGGGAAAGTTTGGACGCGTAAATCCCATTGCGCAATTGATCGCTGAACAAGCGCAGGTCGACCACGCCGTTCCATTCCGGAAATTCCCCGAGATAACCCAGCTCGCGCGAAAACATGCGCTCCGGCTTGAGGTCGGGTGCAGTAGCAAACCGTGCGGGCACCCATAAATCCCCGGGAGCCTCCAGCGGCGACGGGGTGAACTCTTCCACAACCGCCGGTGTGCGGTAGGCGAGAGAGGCGCCGGCACGCAGCGTGTGATGCGGCGTGACATGCAGGTTCAGCGCGGCGCGCGGTGAAAAGTTGGCGTTGTCCATGCGGTCACGCTCGTACATCGCCCCGGCATTGACCAGCAAGGCGTCCAGCGGGCGCCATTCATCATGGGCGAATACACGCCACTCGTCGCTACGCAGATTAAAATCCCGCGCAATCGCGGCCACAGGGAAAGGTGCCTGCAATTGTGCATCGAGCCGGTCCCGGCGCCATGCCGCGCCATACACCAGGCGGTTATCGGCCATCGGCGACAGGGTATGCTGCACCTCTATCTCGTCACGCCCCGCGTGAGCCGTTTGGCGCAGGGGATCGGGAATAAAATTGCCCGACATATACACATTGAAGGTTTCATGCTGGTTGCGTTGCAGATGGTAATAACGCAAACGCAATTCGTCTTCATTTTCCAGTGCCCGAATCCAGTCAAATTGCGCATAGCCGGAATTGGCGACCAGGTCGTGCGGCGTATTGCCGTTGGTGCTGGACGGATTCAGATTCAACGGATTGACTGCGGATGGATTCTTGTCCACAAACCCCACTCCCTGCACATTGCGATTGAGGCCGAACTGCAAGTCGAGACTATCCCTCCCGCCCGGATGGAAATTGGCGCGATAGTTAAGCAGGCGTGCCTGATTGCTGTCGTTGTTGTTGCGCAACAGGGAATTCTGGTTGGGCAGGGTTGCCGCCACTTTGCGCGGCAGCTTGTGCAGATCGGCATAACCGTTGTCCGCCGTGTAGGCCAGCGTCATCCGGTAATCGTATGCCTCGCCGTTGTCGCCAAAGCGGACCGAGGCATCGTTGATGCCTTGGGTGCCATGCGTATAAACCAGCTGCTTGCCGTTGACCGCAGTCGCATCACGGGTCGTGATACTGATGACACCCTGGGTGGAATTGGCACCGTGCGAAGCGGCGGCCGGGCCGCGAATGACTTCGATGCGCTCAATATCATCCACTGTAATCGGCAAATCCGCCCAACCCACCGCACTCAAAGGAGGCAGATAAACGCTGCGCCCGTCGATCAGGACTTGCATCCTGCGCGCGTACTGGTCGGTTGTGCCGTGGTAGGAAACGATGGGTTGCGAGCCTTTGTAGTAGCTGACATACATACCGGGCACCAGCTTCAGCAGGTCGGTGATGGTGCGCGAGCCGGAAGCCACGATCATGTCGCGGTCAATCACGGTCATCGCATTGGGCGCTTCGGACAGCGGCTGCAACAAGCGCGAAGCACTCAGCACCACCGGAAATTCCTGAAAATAACCCAACTCATCCGGCACCTCGGCCGCAGTAGCGGCCAACAGCGAGCCTGCGCACGTCAGCAACAGGATTATTTTTAGTATTGTTTTCATACACCCCCCCTTACCCGGCGCGGAGCATACGTGATAGCGGTTTCCTTGTCAGCAGAGAGAAGGGAGAAAATGAAATGTCCGGTTTAGTAAGAGAGGAGGCTTGTCGTGTCCCTGCGCAATCTGGTTGATGGTCTTGACCCCATGAATGGTTCCAGGAGGGTGTAAGAAATTTTGTGTAAACGATCATTAGGCGGGAAACTGCCGGAGCTTTGGAAGGAGTCAAAATGACCGCAGCAAAAGCAGCACCAGCAATTCCCGCCGCCCTGATCGAAAGCCTGATGTCAGGGTACAGACCTGATGGGCGAAAACGGCCCGCTCAAACAGATCACCAAAGCCTTCGTGGAGCGCGCTGCAAGCCGAGGTGAAAGTTCATCTCGGGCACAGTAAAAACCGCAGCGTGGTCAATCCCGACGGCAACACCCGCAATGCCTTTGCTGAAAAGAAAAAGGAGCCAGGCTATTAACCTAACTCCTTGATTTATTGGTGCGCCGGAAGGGATTCGAACCCCTGACCCCTTGGTTCGTAGGGGCCGCTCGTAACTAACTGTATTTATTGATAAACAGCCACTTACAGCGCTTGCCATTTTTTGCTTCACAACTGCACCAAACTTCACTCGCATCTCACCCAACGTGAGTGCGGCACATTCCGAAAAAATCAACGCAGTCTGACGTAGTCAGTCTGCATCCTCATCTCCACAATTGCGCAAGCATTTGTGATCTACAAACCGAGTTCGCTATGCGAACCCAATCTCGCCAGCACTAACCGTTCGTCGTCAGGTTTTTGATAGATCAGCACCAGGTCAGGTTTGACATGGCAATCACGAAACTCGCGCCAGTTTCCGGTCAGCGCATGGTCGCGGTAGCGCTCCGGCAAGGGTTGATCGCTGACCAGAAGCATCACCACTTGCCGGAAATCTTCCTCCAGCGTGGCACGGTGCGGCCCTTTCAATTCGCGCTTGTAGTCGCGCTTGAGCTGATTTGTCCGCTCAATCGTCCGCATTCAGATCAGCCATCAGATCGTCAACGCTCTTGAACTTCGCCAGCCCTTTACCGCTGCGCGTCTGCTTCATCGCCTTAATCGTTTCCGCATTTGGGATCAGCGGCTCGAACGGCAGCGCCTTCTCTTGAGCAACACGGGTCAACATCAGGCGAAAGGCATCGGAAACAGTCAGCCCCATCGTCGCCAGCACTGCGGCCGCTTCTTCCTTGGTGTGCTCGTCTATACGCGCACGCACAACTGCATTGGTAGCCATTTGGACACCTCCTTATAATTGAGCCACATTGTAGCCCAATTTTTGACTAGTTACCCAATATCACATTAACCTGCGCCTCCATGTCCACCCCGCCATCATCAAGATAGACAAAGCGGAACAGGCATTTCCCACCGCTCTTTGCGGCCCACAACTCACCCACCTGGCGCTTTTCGATCTCCTGCGGATCGTTGCGCAAGAGCCTGCCCTTGTACTCGATCACCGCAATACGGCCATCCTGCAATTCCGCGATGAAGTCGGGAAAGAATCGCCCGCGCGATACCGGCAGCCAGAAGCCCGGATCACGATCCAGATTGCGCACCCAATGCTTTACTTTCGGATGCCGGTCGATCATGCGCGCGCAGTCGAATTCCTCGCCCTTGTCTTTCAGGTCGGCAATCACCGGGTAGTAACGCTTCCGGAAATCCCAGCGCCCCGCATAGCGGCTTCCTGCCGGTGCCGGATAAATCCCCGTCTCGAAATTGAAAGCATGCGTCCAGTCCGGCTCAACCTGCCAGCCACCGTCCAGCACCAGTTGCCGGAATTGCGATTTTGCTGCCGCCTCGCGCATGTCGCTAATTTGCGCATCGATCCGTTTCGCCAGCACGAAACGCATGCGCGCCAAAGTATTCAGGCCAATGCGCTGCCCGTTCATCAGGTGGTTCACAACCGCACGCAAATAGGCCAGCAAGTGCGATTGCACAAAGAACCGTTGCTGTTTGGGATTCAATTGGTGCACTTCGCGGCTCAACCAGCGCACCAGATCATCTGCCGTGATATTCACGTTTACGCCGTCGAGCGCAAGCTGATGTGCATCCGCCGCGCGCATCTTCACCTTATCGTTATCCAGATAAATCTCGAACGCATTATCCTGCTCGACCACCTGAAAGCCCGGCAGTGAAATCGTCTGCGCCAACAGATTCAAATCCACACTTTCCAGCACCGCCTCACGCTCCAGCGGGAACAACGCCGCCTGCGCATCGCTGCGATAACCCAGCGGTGGGATCGACGCGAATTTCACGCCGCGCATGGCGGGCGAAGTTTCCGCAGCCACCACCGCATTGTGCTGGGTGATCTTTTCCCGAATTGCTTCGCGCTTATTCTCGCTGCGCTCATTCGCCAGCAGTATCTTTTCGACTGCCTCATCCACATGCCCGGTCAGCGTAACTTCAACTCCCCGTCCATTAGTAGCAGGCGCAATACTCACCCCGGCAAGATGCTGCAAGCCGGTGTCTTTTGCCACCTTCAGCACCGTGGTCACGGGCGGCAACACTACGGCCTGCGGCACACCATCGAACAACGGCATCTGCGGCGCAATCATCGAAGCCACATCCAGCGCCTCGAAGCCCATGTTCGTCACCAGCCTGTCCACCAGCGCGGTTGCTGCGTGAGCGAAGGTCGCCTCGCACACATGCGCATAAGCTCTGTTCAGTGAATCACGATTGCGCTTGCTGGCATAAGGCATGCGCAATACCCGCCCCAGCAACTGCTCCACTGCCGTCGCGCTCGATAGCGGCTGCAAGGAACACAAAATATAGGCGAACGGGCAATCCCAGCCCTCGCGCAATGCCTGCACCGTGATGATGTAGCGCAACGCACAGGCAGGCGAGGAAACATCCACACCTTCCAGATCGCGCTGGCTACCCGTGGCAATCGCAATCTGCTCTTCGGGAATATGCAGTTCGGTGATGAGATGCTGGCGCAAGGCTTCCGGCGGCATCGTATCGTTCACGTTCTGTGCTTGGAACAACACGATGGGGCGCACATAAGCATCGCCCGCCGCTTGCGCTTGCTGCGCTTCCGTCTCCAGCCACTTCTGCGCCTGCACCGCACCAAATACAGCAGACTGCCAGCCTTCGGGATGTTCGCTCAAAGTGATCGGCAGTTTGATCATCTGCTCGGCCTGCAACTCCTGCGCCGAAACGTGGTACAGCACATTGGTCTTGTGCGCGATGGGTGTGGCCGTCAGTTCGAGAATGGCGGAAGGGTTCAGTCGCTTCAGCGCGGTGAAGCTGGCATCGGTGCGCGCGTTGTGCGCCTCGTCCACTATCACCAGAGGATTCTGCAACGCCAGCCAGTTCGCCAATGAATAGCGCGCCTGCCCAATGTAAGCATTCAGCATCGCATTGTTCGCCGCATCGGCTTCCGTCACGAACGCATCCGGCACATTGGACAATGCCGCCAACTGCTCCGCCGACTGTGATTTGAAGTGCCGCTCGAACGCTTCCGAGAACGCATACACATTGCGCGTGTCGGTCTGTTCCACGCGGAAGCTCTGGATCGTCGCCACCACCACAATGGCCTGCCGCCCCCAATCGGTCGGCGACAACGTGCTCACGCGGTCGAGATCGCACACCTGCACGCGCTGGCCGTAGGCTTCCTCCAACGCCACGCGGTAGGGATGCCCCGGTGTTTGTAATGCGGAAAGCGTCTGCGAACGGATCGCATCAGAAGGCACCAGCCACACCGCCACCGGCGCATCGGACGATTGCCACTCCCGCGCCATACCCACAATGGCATGCGAAGCCATCAGTGTCTTGCCACCCCCCGTGGGAATACGCAAGCACACGCAAGGAATTCCCCCGAACACTTCAGACTGATACGCCCGCCCTGCCTGCTGCTGAAACGCACTGGCCGCCCCCACCTGCGAGGCTAAATGCAGAAAATCAGAAAGCGCCGTCAACGCGGCAGATTGGTAACGCTTTAATTTCAGATCAGCCATCGTTATCGCGCCTTCACGTCATAGGGAATATGTTTGAAAGTGATACCCTCGGCGGCAAGGCGCTTTTCACCCAAGCGGCACGCCTCACCGTAGATGATCTTTTCACCATCGAACGGACAAATCTGCTTGATCGCGGCCAGCACCTCCTGCGTCAACACATTGCCCGATTGCGGGCGCTTGTCGCCGAGGATCCCATTGAACAGCAGATAGATCGCGCGGCCATCATGCTCGCCCAGTTTCGGCACGTTCCACGGCCCGCTCGCCGCCTGTCCCGTTTCCTGCATCCATACAAAGCTCGCCAGCGTGGCAAAGCGCACCGAAGAATGAATGCTGCCGTCCGCCTCGAACATCGGCTCGCCCAAGCGCAGAAAGCGGAACCCGCCGCCGCCCTGCCAATTCACCGCCGCAGAAATGCCGCCCTGCTCACCTGCGACAACTTTCTCCAGACGCGGAATGCAATGCGTCTGCGCATGCTCCCCCATCTCAATGCCGATCCAGCGCCGCCCCATCTTGTGCGCGACGGCAGCAGTCGTGCCGCTGCCGAG
>CAYTZF010000021.1:0-4842 GCA_964442265.1 uncultured Sideroxydans sp. | reverse complement strand
GTGACGGTGGGGATGCCGCTGATGACCGGCTTCGATCCGGCTGAGCTGCGCATCATCGCCAACGTGCCGCAATACAAATTGACGGCAATCGGCGTCAGACCGGACGTGAGCATTGAAGTGCCGGAATTGCAGCGCTGGCTGAAACCGGCCAGTGTGACCGTGCAACCCTCGGCCGATCCGCGCACCCACAGCACGCAGGTGCGCATCAATCTTGCTGCCAACGAAAAAGGGGGGCGGCTGCGACAGGTTACTGCAGAGCAGCCGTCTGCGGGAGCGACCACCGTACAACCCCTCCCGCCCCAAACGCTTGCGCGCACCGTGCCGGGGTTGTATCCCGGGATGTTCGTGCGCGTGCATTTCGTGGTCGGTTCGGAAAGCAAACTGACCATTCCGCTGGTCGCGGTGGTGAAGCGCAGCGAAGTGGTCGCCGTGTATGTGGTGGGCGCGGATGGCACGCCGCGCTTGCGCCAGGTGCGCCTCGGTGAAGTGACCGACGACGGCGAGGTCGAGGTGCTGGCCGGATTGCAGGCGGGCGAGCGGATCGCCCTGGATCCGCTGCAAGCCGGGATGGAACTGAAAAAATGACGGGCATCTCCGGGCGCATCGCGCGCATCTTCCTGCATTCGCAGATGACCCCGCTGCTGGCGCTGGTCGCCGTGCTGCTCGGCGCGTTCGCGGTGGCGGTCACGCCGCGCGAGGAAGAGCCGCAGATCAACGTGACCATGGCCAACGTGCTGATCGCCTATCCGGGGGCCTCGGCCGAGGATGTGGCGCGCACGGTTTCGACCCCGGCGGAGCAGGTGCTGGCGCAGATCGCCGGCATCGACCACGTGTATTCGGTGTCGCAACCCGGCATGGCAGTCCTGACCGTGCAATTCAAAGTGGGCGAGCAACATATCCCCTCGCTGGTCAAACTGTACGACGTGATCAACTCGCATGCCGATTGGCTGCCGCCGACGCTGGGGGTGGCGTCGCCGCTGATCAAGGCGCACGGCATCGACGATGTGCCGATCCTGACGCTGACGTTATGGCGCGAGCAGGCGGCGGGCGGTGGCCTGGCGCTGACCCAGGTGGCACACTCGATCGAGACCGAGTTGAAGCGGGTGCCCGGCACGCGCGAAGTAAATACGCTGGGGGCGAGCCGGCGCGCGGTGCGTATTCTGCTCGATCCGGAAGCCTTGAACGCCTACCAATTATCGTTGCAGGAGGTGCGCGCTGCCTTGCAGGGCGCGAACGTGTCACAGAGCGCGGGCTATCTGGTGCAGCGCAATCGCGAAGTGCTGGTGCAGACCAATAATTTCCTCACCAACGCGGCCGAGGTGCGGCAACTGGTGGTGGGCGTGTTCGAGGGCAAGCCGGTTTTTCTGCACGATGTCGCGCAGGTGCGCGACGAAGCCGACCTGCCGGCGAACTACGTCTGGCTCGGCACCGGCCCGGCGGCGCGGGACAAGGCCATCGCGGCGCAGGGCGAATTTACCGCGGTGACGGTTGCCGCCACCAAGAAGCCGGGCGAGAACGCGGTGCGGGTGGCGCGCGCGCTGCTGCAACGGGTGGATGAATTGAAGGGCAGCGTGATTCCGGACGATGTGCGGGTGACGGTGACGCGCAACTACGGCGAGACCGCCAACGACAAGGCGATGAAGCTGATCCAGAAACTGTTCTTCGCCACCTTCGCGGTGGTCGCGCTGGTCTGGTTTGCGCTGGGGCGGCGCGAGGCCTTCATCGTCGGCGTGGCGGTGATGCTGACCCTGGCGCTGACCCTGTTCGCCTCGTGGGCCTACGGGTTCACCCTCAACCGCGTGTCGCTGTTCGCGCTGATTTTCTCCATCGGCATCCTGGTCGATGACGCGATTGTGGTGGTGGAGAACATCCATCGGCGGCGCGAGTTGGCGCAACATCAGCCGCTGTCCGAGATCATTCCGGAGGCGGTGGACGAGGTCGGCAGCCCGACCATCCTCGCCACCTTCACGGTGATTGCCGCGCTGTTGCCGATGGCCTTCGTGACCGGCCTGATGGGGCCGTACATGAGCCCGATCCCGATCAACGCCAGCATGGGCATGCTGATCTCGCTGGCGGTCGCGTTCATCATCACGCCGTGGCTGGCATTGCGTTTTTCCGGCCCGCCTCACGCGGCGGTGGAAAATGCAACCGATGGAAATTGGACGAAGTTTTTCCGCGCGCGTCTTTCGCCGTTCCTGAACGGTGTGCACGGCAAGCCGGCGCGGCGCAAGTTGTGGCTGGGTATTCTGGCGGCGCTGCTGCTGTCGGGGTTGCTGGCCGGAATCAAGCTGGTGGTGCTGAAGATGCTGCCCTTTGACAACAAGTCGGAATTCCAGGTGGTGGTGGATATGCCCACCGCCACCGCGCTGGAGCAGACCGCCGGGGTGATGCGCGAGATCGGCGCGTATCTTTCAACCGTGCCGGAAGTTACCGATTATCAGGCTTATGCGGGCACCGCCTCGCCGATCAATTTCAACGGTCTGGTGCGCCAGTATTATTTGCGCGACGCCCCGGAGCAGGGGGACATCCAGGTCAATCTGCAGGATAAGCACAAACGTTCGCGCAGCAGCCACGAGATCGCCGGTGCCGTGCGCGCGCCGATCGGGGAAATCGCGGCCAAATGGCAGGCCAAGGTGAAAGTGGTGGAAGTGCCGCCGGGGCCGCCCGTGCTGTCGCCGCTGGTGGCTGAGATCTACGGGCCGGATTATGCCGGCGCGCGCGAGGTCGCCGGCAAGGTGCGCGAGCAGTTCGCGCAAACGGCCGATATCGTCGGTATCGACGACACGGTGACCGAGCGCGCGCCCAAACTGATGCTGCGCGTGCTGCAAAGCAAAGCCGCCATTCTCGGCGTGGCGACGCGGGACATCGCGCAAACCATCAGCGTCGCGCTGGCGGGCGAGGATGTGACCTCGCTGCACGCGGAAGGGGCGAAGTACGCGCCGCCGTTGCGCATGGTGCTGCCGGAGGAAAAACGCGGCCGCATCGACGAAGTGCTGAAACTCAATGTGCGCGCGCGGGACGGCGTGCTGGTGCCGTTGTCCGACCTGGTGCAAGTGGTTCAGGCACAGCGCGATCAGCCGATCTACCACAAGGATCTGCTGCCGGTGGTGTATGTGCTGGGCGACATGGCGGGCAAGCTGGACAGCCCGCTGTACGGCATGTTCGACATCCATCGCAAGACGGACGGCATGGTGTTGGCACAGGGGGGTACGCTGGCGTCGCATTTCTTCAGCCAGCCTTCCGATCCCTATGCCGGTTACGCCCTAAAATGGGACGGCGAATGGCAGGTCACCTACGAGACCTTCCGCGACATGGGCATCGCCTACGGCGTGGGGCTGATCCTGATCTATCTGCTGGTGGTGGCGCAGTTCAAGAGCTATGTTGTGCCGCTGGTCATCATGGCGCCGATCCCGCTCACCCTCATCGGCGTGATGCCGGGGCATGCGCTGTTCGGGGCGCAATTCACCGCCACCTCGATGATCGGCATGATCGCGCTGGCCGGCATCATCGTGCGCAATTCCATTCTGCTGGTGGATTTCGTCAATCTCAAGTTATCGCAGGGGGTGGCGTTGGCGCAGGCGGTGATCGATGCGGCGGCCGCGCGTGCCAAACCCATCCTGCTGACCGGGCTGGCGGCGATGCTGGGCGCGCTGTTCATTCTCGACGACCCGATCTTCAACGGTCTCGCGCTGTCGCTGATCTTCGGGATTCTGATCTCCACCCTGTTGACGCTGGTGGTCATTCCGGTGTTGTATTACGCGTCCATCTACAAAAAATTTCAGTAAGCCAACCACAGGGAGTCGCCAAGCATGAACGCAGAACGCATCGTCCGTATCGTCGCCGGTTTTTTCATTTTGTTGTCGCTGTCGCTGGGGGTGGCTGCCAGTCCGCTGTTCGTCAGCGAATATTTCCTGTGGTTCACCGCTTTCGTCGGACTGAATCTGTTGCAGAGCGGCTTTACGCAGATTTGCCCGCTGAACAGCATTCTTGCCAAATTTGGTGTCAAACGTAGTTGCTGAAACAACGCCTGCCATTCGGTAGCGCCCGCCTCGGTCTGGTCCTGGTCGGCCTGATGTGGGTGTTGCCCTTTCTGTACCCGCACCACGCATACCCCGTCACCACTTTCTACCAGGAGTGGCTGACCGCGCTGCTTGGCCTGCTGGCGCTGCCCTTGCTGCTGACCGCGCGTTTCTGGCAAGCGCCGCAGGTGCCCGGCATCGTGTTGCTACCGATCGGCCTGATGATGTTATTGCTGCTGCAATTTATCGCCGGCCAGGTCGGGCACTTCGACCAGGTGTTGCTGCTCTCGCTGTATTTCCTGTTCGCCGCGCTGCTGATGATGCTGGGGCAATACCTGCGTTCAGAACTGGGCTTGCCTTTCATGGCCACCGTGCTCGCCGCTTTTCTGCTGGTCGGTGCCGAACTGAACACGCTGGCGGGCATCCTGCAGCACTATCGCTGGCACACCTTTCTGGACGGTTTGATCACCGGCAAAGTATCGGCGGCGGTGTTCGGCAACATCGCGCAGCCCAACCACTTTGCCAACTACGTCGCCCTTGGCCTGTGTTCGCTCGGCCTGCTGCACACCCGATTCGGCTGGCGCGCAGGGCTGACCGCGCTACTGGCGACGCCGATGCTGTTCGTGCTGGTGTTGTCGGGTTCGCGCAGTGCCTGGCTCTATCTCAGTTTCATCCTGTTATTGGCCTGGCTGTGGCAGCGCCGCGACCGCGCGTTGCGTCCGCTGTTTGGCTATGCCGCCGCGCTGTGGCTGGGTTATCTGCTGATGCACGGGCTGGTGCAGTTGCCCTGGTTGCAGGGCGGCAGCGGCGGCAGCGTGACGGC
>CAYTZF010000020.1:0-5247 GCA_964442265.1 uncultured Sideroxydans sp. | reverse complement strand
CTGGGCCCGTTTCACTTCTTTTTGACTCATGAGTATGTCCATCTTCAAAATATCCGCCGCTGTTTTTAACAGGCGTGAGTTTAATCACCAGCGGACATTTCTATTTGGGAGAAACCGGACATTACTACTTGGGGCTAACAGAACTTTCCCATCTCCTGGCACTCGAACCGAGCGAGTGCTAAAATTAGGGAAAAGGAGGTATATCGAATGACAACCACCATGAATTTACCGATGCCATCGGCTGTCGGCAGCTTGGACAGCTATATCCGGAGCGTTAATCGTTTTCCGATCCTGACGCACGAGGAGGAGGCTTCACTTGCCACCCGCTTCAGGACGCAAAATGATCTGGATGCCGCACGCGAACTGGTGCTATCCCATTTGCGTGTGGTTGTTAGTGTGGCGCGCGGGTTTGCAGGCTATGGATTGCCCCAGGCCGATCTGATTCAGGAGGGCAATATCGGTCTGATGAAAGCGGTCAAACGCTTTGATCCCGAGCGCGGGGTGCGTCTGGTTTCGTTTGCCCTGCATTGGATCCGCGCTGAAATCCACGAGTACGTTGTACGCAACTGGCGCATGGTGAAAATCGCCACCACCAAGGCACAGCGCAAGCTGTTTTTTAACCTGCGCAGTCTGAAAAAAGGCCTGGAGCCATTGCGTCCGCAACAAGTCGCCGAAATCGCACAACAACTCAATGTGAGCGAGCACGATGTGGTGGATATGGAATCGCGTTTTGCCGGGCACGAATTGGCACTCGATCCGGCGGGCAGCAATGAGGAAGACAGCTACGCACCGCTTAAGTACCTGGCCGACCGGGAGGAATACGAACCCTCCGCCATTCTGGAAAATTCGCAACGCGAACATCTGCAAAGTACGGGGCTGGCCAAGGCGCTCTGCAGTCTGGATGAGCGTAGTCGGCGCATCGTGCAAGCGCGCTGGCTGCAGGAGGACCATGTGGCGACCCTGCATGAACTGGCGGCAGAATTCAAGGTGTCGGCCGAGCGTATTCGCCAGATCGAGCAAAAAGCCTTGGGCAAGATGCAGCAACAGTTGGCTTTGCCTGCAAGGTAATTCACATCCCTTGCCAAAAAAAAGCCGCAGTGTGAACTGCGGCTTTTTTACAGCTTCTTCCGACCGGGACTATTTGACCAGCGTCAGCTTTGGTTTTTTCCCCGTTCCTGGAGAGGGCGGATGATCGTCGCCGTTGTCCGGCAAGCTTCCCGCGACAGGCATGGTTTCAGTATCCTGAAACACCAGCCCCTGCCCGTTCTCCTTGGCAAATATGCCAACCACCGCAGCAACCGGCACAATGATCTGGTGCGGCACACCGCCAAAACGCCCACCGCAAGTAATGTCCTCGTTGCCCAGATGCAGATTTTTGACCGCATCCACCCCAATATTCAGCACGATCCTGCCATCCTTGACAAAGGCCGCCGGAACTTGGGTGTAATCATCCACCTGCACCGCCAGATACGGGGTGTAACCGGCATCGGTGCACCATTCATGGATGGCACGGATTAAATAAGGTTTGGTGGAAACGGGGCCGGTCATCTGCTTACTTGCGCATCGCTTTTTCGGCCGGCGTCAGCGCTTCGATGAAGCCTTGGCGCGAAAACAGGCGTTCGGCGTATTTCATCAATGGTGTCGCTTCCTTATCCAGATGGATTCCGTAATGCTGAAGACGCCATAGCAGCGGGGCGATCGCCACATCCAGCATCGAAAACTCGTCCGCCAGCATAAATTTCTGCTTGGCGAAGATCGGCGCAATCTGGGTTAGATTGGAGCGCACCGCCTCGCGTGCTTTTTCGTTTACCTTGGCGTTATTGCTTTCCAAGCCCGCGATATGGCAGAACAATTCATGCTCAAAGCGGTGCAGGAACAGCCGTGCGCGGGCGCGCATGACAGGATCGGGTGGCATCAGTTGCGGATGCGGAAAACGCTCATCAATGTATTCATTGATAATATTGGCTTCGTACAGGATGAGGTCGCGTTCGACCAGCACCGGCACTTTGTTGTATGGATTCATCACCGCCAGATCTTCCGGCATGTTAAATACATCCACATCAATCACCTCGAAATCCATGCCTTTTTCAAACAAGACAAAGCGACAACGATGGCTGTAGGGATCGGTCGTCCCCGAATAAAGCGTCATCATAAAATAATTACCCAAAAACAAAATGTTGCATCTAAAACCAAACGGCGGAGCGATGTGCTCCGCCGTTTGGCACTCAAAAAACCCCTGCGCAAATTACCACAAACAGGCGTTCAATTTCAATCCGCTCAATGCAGGTCGCGCCAGATTTCCTTTTTCAAGGAGTAGAGCAGCAAGAACAAGATGAACAGGAAGCCGAGCACGATCCAGCCAATCCGGTAACGCACCAGCTTGGCCGGCTCACCCATAAAGACCAGATAATTGGTGAGGTCGGCGACCGCGCTATCGTATTCTGCAGACTGCATCGAACCCGGCGTCTTCAGCAACAAGTTCTTTACCTCGTGGCCTTCGTGTTGCTCGACCTCAAGATGCTGTTCACCCTGCAAATCGGCCAGCACGAACGGCATTCCGACATTGGGGAAGACCGTGTTGTTCCAGCCGTTCGGGCGACTCTCGTCCACATAGAATTTGCGCAGGTAGGTATACAGCCAATCCGCACTGCGCGAACGGGCAATCACGCTCAAATCAGGCGGCGCCACGCCATACGCCAGCTTGGCCGAGTTGGCATCCATCGCCGCCTGCATGGTGGAACCGACTTTAAGGTCTTCAGGCAACTCCAGCTCCACCTTGATCTGCTCATCGCTTATGCCGATATCGTGCAGCCGGTTATAGCGCATGTAGCTCGCCGCGTGGCAGGCCAGGCAGCGTGAAGTGAACAGCTTGGCTCCGCGTTGCAGTGAGGCCTGGTCCTGCAGATTGACGGGCGCCTTGTCCAGTTGAACTGCCGCACCGCTGGCGCTTGCCCATGCCGGCACTGCCATCATCAGAACCAGCATGCATAGTTTCTTGATTGCATTCATGTCAACGAACCTCTCTCAATTATTTGGACGTCACACGGTCCGGCTCGGGCTTGCACTTGTCGATCTTGGTGTACCAGGGCATCAGAATGAAGAATGCGAAGTACACAACAGACAAGATGCGCGAGATCAGGGTGTAGGTTTCCGTTGCCGGCATCAGACCGAGATAGCCCAGACCGACAAAGCTCACCACGAAGGAAGCCAGAAATGCCTTGTAGAGCGTGCCGCGGTAGCGGATTGACTTCACTTGGCCGCGATCCAGCCAGGGCAGGAAGAAGAACGCCACGGTCGCGACACCCATCGCCACCACGCCCGGGAACTGCGAGCCAAATAGCGGCGGTACTGCGCGCAGGATCGCGTAGTACGGGGTGAAATACCAGACCGGCGCGATGTGTTCCGGTGTCTTCATCGGATTGGCCGGCACGAAGTTGTTATCTTCAATGAAATAACCGCCCATTTCCGGGGCAAAGAAAACAATCGCGCAGAAGATCATCAGGAATACCACCGCACCCACGCCATCTTTCACCGTGTAATAGGGGTGGAACGGGATACCGTCCAGCGGGTGGCCATTGGCATCCTTGTGTTTCTTGATCTCGACGCCGTCCGGATTGTTGGAGCCGACTTCGTGCAAGGCAACCAGGTGGGCCACGATGATCAGCACCAGGATCAGCGGAATCGCCACCACGTGCAAAGCGAAGAAGCGGTTGAGGGTGACGTCGGAAACCACGAAGTCGCCGCGGATCAGAATTGCCAGATCATGACCGATGAACGGCACCGACGAGAACAGATTGACGATTACCTGCGCGCCCCAGAACGACATCTGCCCCCACGGCAACAGATAGCCCATGAAGGCTTCGGCCATCAGCGCCAGGTAAATGATCATGCCGATGATCCACAGCAGCTCGCGCGGCTGGCGATAGGAGCCGTACATCATGCCGCGGAACATGTGCAGGTAGATCACCACGAAGAACATCGAAGCGCCGGTGGAATGGATATAGCGCAGAACCCAGCCCCACTGCACGTCACGCATGATGTACTCGACGGAAGCGAAGGCGAACAGCGCATCCGGCTTGTAGTTCATGGTGAGAAAAATGCCCGATACAATCTGGATGACCAGCACCAGCAAGGCAAGGGAGCCAAAGAAGTACCAGAAGTTGAAGTTTTTTGGCGCGTAGTACTCTGAAGCATGGGCTTTCCAGGTGGAAACCAGCGGGAAGCGCGCGTCAATCCAGCCGATCAGTTTGGTCAGAAGATTCATTATGCGACCCCTTTGCTATCGTCGCCGTTCGACGGGCGGTTTTCACTCAACTTCCGATCCGGCACCGACGAGGGGGCCTGACTGTCGTCACCAACCAACAGGCGGGTTTCGCTCAAATACTTGTGCGGCGGAATGATCAGATTGGTCGGTGCCGGCACGCCCTTGAACACGCGCGCGGCCAGGTCAAAACGGGAACCGTGGCAGGGACAGAACCAGCCGCCCGCCCAGTTCGCGCCCAGATCAACCGGAGAGACTTCGGGACGAAAGGTGGGAGAACATCCCAGGTGGGTGCAGACCCCAAGCACCACGAGCACTTCGGGCTTGATCGAACGGGTCGCATTGTTGCAGTACTCCGGCTGTTGCGGCATGGTCGATTCCGGATCCACCAGCGCATCATTGTGCTTGCCCAGCAGTTCCAGCATCTCCGGCGTACGGCGCACGATCCAGACAGGCTTGCCCTGCCATTCGATGCTGATCATCGAACCGGGCTCGATCGCACCAATATCCACCTCAACCGGTGCGCCGGCCGCCTTGGCGCGCTCGCTCGGCATCAGACTCAATACGAACGGTACTGCCGCCCCGGCTGCGGCCACGCCTCCTGCCGCAGTCGTTGCAGCGATCAGCATGCGTCGCTTGCTGTGATCCACATTCTCTGTCATAGCCCTCTTCCTTTTTGTCTCAACGTTATACAAAAAACGACTGGGGCAATCTTACGGTATTGCCCCGCAATCGTCAGATGAAGGAGGATGGCAATGCGCGCACGGTCATATTTTTATCCGGCGCGCGGGGTTGTCTCCCCAGTCAAACCCCATGCCTTGCTGCACGCGCGAAGCAAGCACGCCTCGCGCAAACCAGACAACTGCTCTAGTTGTTTTTTGCGCCCTGTTTGACCCACTTGCGCAAGGTCAGGATGTATTGGCGATCCAGAGTGCCGCCGGCATTCAAGCCCATCGGCATTTTCAGACCGCGATTGGTGCCGGTCA
>CAYTZF010000019.1:0-2042 GCA_964442265.1 uncultured Sideroxydans sp. | reverse complement strand
GTGGACGACCTGATGTCCGATGTGCTCAAACTGCTGACCTATCTGGCGGTCTCCATGATGCTGGTGTATTCGCGCAGTTACCTGATCGTGCGCGGCCTGTTCACCGGCGAGTTTCTCGGCCTGACCCTGCTCTCCATGCTGGGCATGATGGTGATGATCTCCGCCAGCAATTTTGTGGTGCTTTACATTGGTCTGGAAATCCAGGCTTTGAGCCTGTATGCAATGGTCGCCCTGCAGCGCGATTCCGCCGTCGCCAGCGAAGCGGCGATGAAATACTTCGTCCTCGGTGCGATGGCTTCCGGCTTCCTGCTGTACGGCATGTCGATGATCTACGGTGGCACCGGCTCGCTTGACGTGCAGACGATTTCCGCCCTGATCCGTGACGGCCAGGCCAACACCATGCTGCTCGTGTTCGGACTGGCTTTCCTCGTCGCCGGTCTCGCCTTCAAGCTGGGCGTGGCGCCGTTCCATATGTGGGTGCCGGACGTGTACCACGGCGCGCCGACCGCGATGACCCTGCTCATCGGTTCCGCGCCCAAGCTGGCCGCCTTCGCCTTCGTCATGCGCATCCTGGTTGAATCGCTGCAGCCGCTGATGATCCACTGGTCCGGCATGCTGGTGGTGCTCGCCGTGCTGTCGATGGCCGTCGGCAACATCACCGCCATCGCCCAGACCAACATCAAGCGCATGTTTGCCTACTCCACCATCGCCCACATGGGCTTCCTGCTGGTGGGCGTGCTGAGCGGCACGCTGGACGGTTACAGCGGCGCGATGTTCTACGCGGTCGCCTACGTGCTGATGACGCTGGGCGGATTCGGCATGGTCATGCTGCTCTCGCGCGAAGGCTTCGAGGCGGACAAGATCGACGATTACAAGGGGCTCAACCAGCGCAGCCCGTGGCTCGCCTTAATGATGCTGATCCTGATGTTCTCGATGGCAGGGGTGCCGCCGACCATCGGCTTCTATGCCAAATTCTCGGTATTGAGTGCTGCCGTGCAGACTGGCCACATCACCTTGGTAGTCATCGCCGTGTTGCTCTCGCTGGTCGGCGCGTTCTACTACCTGCGCATCGTCAAGCTGATGTATTTCGACGCGCCGGAAAGCCACGAAAAACTCACCCTGCAACCGGACAGCGCGCTGCTGATCTCGATCAACGGCCTTGCCGTGCTGCTGATCGGCATCCTGCCGAATGCACTGATGACCGTATGCGCCGCCTCGGTGCAGCAATCCTTGCTGCTGCACTAAGCCGTTCTTGCAACCACTCCCGAACTCCCGCCGCGCGCGGGAGTTTTTTCTCTCACCACGGACTGGCACAATGCCGACCCTGACAAGCAAAAGGAAACCATGATGGATGCACACTGGATATGGTGGCTGGCGGCGATGCTGCTGGTGATTGCCGAAATATTCAGCGGCACGTTCTATCTGCTGGCCGTGGCACTGGGCTTGCTGGTGGCGGGGATGGCCGCTTATTTTGGCACCCCGTGGAGTATTCAGGTTGTCATCGCCGCCGTGCTTTGCACGGGCAGCTTGGGGTGGATCTACGGCTGGAAAAAACGTTCCGCCAACCCTGACGAAAACTCCAATCTGGCGAACGATATCGGCCAGGAAGTGCATGTGGTGAGCTGGGCTGACGACCACAATCTGCGCGTCAGCTATCGCGGCGCGGAATGGCAGGCGCGGCTGGCCGATCATGCGGTGGCCGACCGCACACGCCCGCTCTGGCGTATCAGGGATTTTTCCGGCAGTTGTCTAATCGTTGAATAAGGAGAGCACGCATGGATCTATTCGTCATTGTATTGGGCATTTTTGCCGTTTTTCTCGCATTTCAAACGATCAAGATCGTGCCGCAGCAAAATGCCTGGGTGATCGAGCGGTTCGGCAAATACAATCGGACACTGGAACCCGGTCTGAACATCGTCATCCCGTTCATGGACCGTGTCGCCTATCGCCACCGCCTGACCGAATTCCCCATCGACATCGAACCGCAGGTCTGCATCACGCGCGACAACACCCAGGTGCAGGTGGACGGCGTGCTGTATTAC
>CAYTZF010000018.1:0-3320 GCA_964442265.1 uncultured Sideroxydans sp. | reverse complement strand
CCGAGGACAAGGTGCAGCCCGAGCCGTGGTAGATGCCGGGCAGGCGCGGCCAGGTATCGCTGCGCAACAGACCGCCCTCGCCGTACAGGGTGTTGATGACTTTGGGTGTGTGCTCGTGGGTGCCGGTGATCAGCACATATTCGCAGCCGAGTTGCAGGATGCGTTTGGCGCTCTCGGCCAGATTCGGATCGTCCGCCTCGTTGTTCTCGTCCACGATCAGGCGTCGCGCTTCCATGCTGTTCGGGGTCAGAATCGTCGTCTGCGGCAACAGCAATTCGCGCAAAGCGTCCAGCATGTCTTCGTTGGCCAGCTCGTCGCCGCGCCCGGAAGCCAGCACCGGGTCGAACACCAACGGCACATCGGGGTAGTCGGAGATCACTTCGGCAATCGCGGCAATGTTTTCAAGACTGCCAAGCATGCCGATCTTGAATGCGGCGACCGGCATATCTTCCAGCACGGAGCGCGCCTGATCAACGACCCAGTCGGCATCCACCGCCTGTACATCTTCCACACCGCTGGTGTCCTGCACCGTGATCGCGGTCACTACCGACAGGGGATGGCAGCCCATGCTGGCGATGGTCAGCACATCGGCCTGCATGCCGGCACCACCGCTGGGATCGGTTGCTGAAAAGGTTAAAACAATGGGTGGAATGTCGGACATGATGGGTTGCCGCAGGTGATGGTGAACAGGGCGCAATTCTAACTGAAACTAACCGACCACGCGTTCGTTCACAAAGTTGGCGATGCGGGTGAATTCGGCCACGCCCAGATTTTCCGCGCGCAACTGCGGACTGATCTCCAACTCGGCGAAATCGGCTTCCATCAGCCATGACTTGAGCGTGTTTCGAAGCGTCTTGCGCCGTTGCCCAAAAGCACCGGCCACCACTTGGGCGAACAGCGCTTCGTTTCTGACCCGTATCCGGTCGGCGGGCAGCGGGATCATGCGCACAATGGCGGAATCAACTTTGGGCGAAGGGCGAAACGATTGCGGCGGCACATCGAGTAATTTCTCCATCTCAAAGCGGTATTGCAGCATCACCGACAGTCGCCCGTATTGCGGCGTCGAGGGCGCGGCAACCATGCGCTCGACCACTTCATTCTGCAGCATGAAATGCATGTCGGTGATGCGCGCGGCATAGGCGGCAAAATGGAACAGCAGGGGCGAGGAGATGTTGTAGGGCAGATTGCCGACGATGCGCAGCGGTGCAGCCAATGTGGCGAAATCGAACTTCAGCGCGTCGCCCTCATGGATGACGATCGTGTCCTGCGGGTAGTCGGTCTTCAGGCGCGCGATGATGTCGCGGTCGATCTCCACCACATGCAGTGTATGCAGATGCTGCAACAACGGGCGGGTCAGCGCGCCCAGTCCGGGGCCGATCTCCACCATGTTGTCGTCCGCCTCGGGGCGGATACAGCGCACGATGTCGGCGATGATCGTTTGGTCAACCAGGAAATTCTGGCCAAACTGTTTTTTTGCTTTATGCATGGAAGAACAATCCACCACCGAGACACCGGGACACGGAGAACGGCAAAAGCAGACGCGGTTTGACGTGCTGGACGATGCAACTCATGCCGGGCTTCCTCTGTGTTTCGGTGTCTCGGTGGTGAAAGTTTTTTCGCACTGCGCCATTTCTACCGCCACCTTGATCGCTTCCAGCAGGCTGCCAACCTCCGCCTTCCCTGTGCCCGCCAGATCAAGCGCGGTGCCGTGATCGACCGAGGTGCGGATGAGGGGCAAACCGAGCGTGATATTCACGCCCGCGCCGAAGCTGGCGTGCTTCAGCACCGGCAAGCCCTGGTCGTGATACATGGTCAGCACGGCATCGCAGCCGCGCAGACGATGGGCGGCAAACAGGGTATCGGCGGGCAGCGGCGTGCTGACATCGAAACCTTCCGCGCGCAGCTTGTCCAGTACCGGGATCATCACCTCGATTTCCTCGCGCCCGAGATACCCGCCCTCACCCGCATGCGGATTGAGCCCCGCCACCAGAATGTGCGGATTGGCGATGGCAAAACGCCGTTGCAGGTCGCGCCGCAGGATGCGCAGGGTGCTTTCCAGCAGCGGCGCAGTGACCGCGTCCGCCACCTCGTGCAACGGCAGATGGGTGGTGACCAGTGCCACGCGCAAGCCGCCTCCCGCCAGCATCATCACCACTTGCGGCGTATGGGTCAGTTCGGCAAGGAATTCGGTGTGCCCGGTGAAGTGAATGCCGGCATCATTGATGATGCCCTTGTGCACCGGCGCGGTGACCATGCCGGAGAATTCACCGGATGCGCAACCCTGCACGGCGCGGCGCAAAGTGTCCAGCACATAGCGCGCATTGGCCGCGTTCAGCCGGCCCGCCTGCACGGGTTGCGCCAGGGGCACATGCAGCACGCTCAACTTGCCCATGAAATGCGGAGCATCCACCGTGTAGTCATGAAACTGGATGGCGATACCCAGTTGCGCGGCGCGCTGCTGCAACAGCGTCTTGTCGGCAATAATCACCAGCGGCAGGGCAAGCCGCACCAGCTGCAGACAAAGTTCCGGACCGATGCCTGCGGGTTCGCCCGCCGTAACCGCCAGCGGCTTGTGGATACCCCTTGCCCCGGCCCTGCCTTCCCCAAGCGAAAGATGGGGCGATGGATCTCGCTCCGCGCTGCTCACGTTATTCGCGATAGTCGATGAAGGCGCGATCGCGCAACTGGCGCAACCAGTCCTGGTAGGCCTCATCCGATTTGTAGGCGCGGATGGCGTTGCGCGCCTGCTGTTTCTTTTGCTGCTCGCTGACATCGGCGTTGCGCCGCTCAAGCACCTGGATCAAATGCCAGCCGAACCCGGATTTCACCAGGCCGCTGATCTGTTTTTCTTTCAAGGCATTCATTGCGGTTTCAAATTCGGGCACGGTCTCTCCCGGCGAGATCCAGCCCAGTTCGCCGCCCTGTGCCGCGCTGCCATCTTCCGAGTGCAGGCGTGCCTGCTCGGCAAAGTCCGCGCCCGCATCGATGCTGCGTTTGATTTCCTGCAAGCGGTCGCGCGCCTCGCTCTCGGACACCAATTCGCTGGTTTTGATCAGGATATGGCGCGCATGGGTCTGCGTGATGAATACCGGCGCATCGTTGTTGCGCCGGTCAAGCAATTTGAGAATATGGAAACCGCTGGGGCTGCGCAGGATGTCGCTCAACTGCCCCGGCTGCAGGGCTGCCAGCGCATCGGCGAACAGGCTGGGCAACTCGTTGCTGGGACGCCAGCCGATCATCCCGCCCTGCAACGCGTCGCGCGCATCCGAATAGCCGGCGGCGACCTGGGCGAACGGCGCGCCGCCGCGTAATTTTTGCAG
>CAYTZF010000017.1:0-5560 GCA_964442265.1 uncultured Sideroxydans sp. | reverse complement strand
TAAACCCAACACCGCCCCCGTTTTCCCGACTGATTTAACCAACATCCCCGCGCAATATAAGCACAGATCGCGCCCGCTGCCTATATGCCAAAAGGTCTATATCCCGCCCGCCAATGCATGGCGTGAGCGGCAATATGGAATTGAACTTCTTCGCCATGCGACGTATCCTCGCACGCCATGCCTTTCCCGCCGGTCGAACATGCGCTGCACCAACCCAACGGCCTGCTCGCCACCGGCGGCGACTTGTCGCCGGGACGGCTGCTGGCGGCTTATCGGCGCGGCATCTTTCCCTGGTTTGGCCCCGGCGATCCGATTCTGTGGTGGAGTCCCGATCCGCGCATGGTGCTGTTCCCCGCCGAGTTTCGTATTTCCCAATCGCTGCGCAAAACCTTGCGCCGGCACATCTACGAAATCCGCACCGACACCGTTTTCGAGCAGGTGATGCGCGCCTGCGCCGCGCCGCGCGATGGGGAAGGCGGCGACACCTGGATTCTGGACGAGATGATCGCGGCATATGGCGCGCTGCATCGGCAAGGCTATGCCCACTCGGCGGAAGTGTGGATGGACGGCGAACTGGCGGGTGGTCTGTATGGCGTACATATCGGCGCGATGTTTTACGGCGAGTCGATGTTTAGCCGCCGCCGCGACGCGTCCAAAATTGCGCTCGCCCATCTCGCCGCGCAATGGCAGCGCCGGTATGGCGACAACAGCCTGATCGACTGCCAGATGCACACCCCGCATCTGGCCTCGCTCGGCGCGCGCGCGATCCCGCGCACGGAATTCGTCGCCCGCGTACAGGAATTGATAAACTGCACGCCCGTAAGCGACTTTCGCTTCGATCCCGACCTGTTCCGATGAGCCTGCTCAACGACATTCCGCTCTCCACTCTGCAGCTTTATCTCACTGCACCCTATCCGTGCAGTTATCTGGCCGGGCTGGAGGCGCGCTCGCAGGTGGCCACGCCGGCTTTTCTGATCACCCCCAAGGTGTATGGAGAACTGGTACGGCACGGTTTTCGCCGCAGCGGCACGTTCACCTATCGCCCGCGTTGCGACGCCTGCCAGCAGTGCGTGCCGGCGCGCGTCGCGGTCGATCAGTTTGCGCCGACACGGGCACAGCGCCGCAGTTGGCAGCGCCATCACGGCTTGCAGGTCGATCTGTTGCCGTTGCAGGATAAACCGGAATATTTCGCCCTCTACCAGCGCTATCAAAAAACCCGCCACGACGGCGGCAGCATGGCCGATGACACGCTGGAGCAGTACCGCAACTTTCTGCTGCAAAGCCAGGTGGACAGTATGTTGGTGGAATTCCGCGATCGCGGTGTGCTGCGCATGGTGAGCGTGATCGATGTGCTGGACGACGGTCTCTCGGCGGTCTATACCTTTTACGACCCGGACATCGCGCAGGCCAGCTTCGGCACGTTCAATGTGCTGTGGCAGATCGAGCTGTGCCGCAAACTGCAACTGCCGTATCTGTATCTGGGCTACTGGATTCGCGCCTCGCGCAAGATGCGATACAAAGCCAATTTCCGTCCTTTGCAGGGACTGCGCAACGGCAGCTGGACGCCATTAACCGATGAGGAACTGCAATCATGCTAAGCCGTCTGGGATTTTTCGTCGCCGCCGTGTTGTTCCTGCCGCTGCTGGCGCGCCTGCTCGCCGAGGCACTGCCGGACTGGCCCGCCGCCGAGACAATGCCCTTGGCACCGCTGGGCTGGGTCCTCGCCACCGCCGTGTTGTTGCTGTTTCTGGCTGACTGGCTGCCCGGACTGCGCGGCGGGCAGCGGCTGCTGCGCCAGCAACGCGGCTATTACTTGGCGCTCGCCGCGGCGAGTGCGCCGCTCGGCTGGTTGCTCGCCTATCTCAATGTATTCGCCGAAAGCTGGCTCATTCCCGCCAGCCACAATTTCACCGGCGGTCTGCTGCAAACCCTGCTGTTCGCCCTGCTTGCGCCCGCCGTGCTGCTGTTGCGCGCCGCCCTCGGTCGTTCCGCGCCGCTGCTGAAACTGCTGGCGGGCTGGCCCGCGCCGCGCTTTGCCTCGCGCGAGTTTTTTACCCTCGCGCTGCTGACCCTGGCGCTGCTCGGCCTGACCGTGGGCAGTGTGTGGCCCGGCAGCGGATTGCTGTGGCCAGCGCCGCTGTTGTTGCTGGCCGGGCTGCAGGGGTTGTGGCACGAAAGCAGCATCTTTGACGGGCTGGCGCGGGGAGACTGGGGCCGGGTGCTGACTGCCCTACTCTCCGGTCTGATCGTCGGCAATCTGCTGACCTATGCCTTTACCCTCGGCGGCGGCCGCCTCATCCTGCAAACGGGGTTTGCTTACACCCAGCTCGGCTTCGCCCTGTTCGGCCTGCTCTGCCTGCAACTGGGCGATGTCATTGCCGAAGCCTGGCGCGGCAAGACACGCGCCGAGCTGTTCCCGAAAAAACCCTTCCCTGTTTCCGTCGTGGCCAAAAAATGAATCCCTACAACCTGCTGCGCCCCGCGCTGTTCTCGCTCGACCCGGAAACCGCGCACGACGCCACCCTGACCACGCTTAACACCGCCTACTGCCTCGGCCTGTCGCGCCTGATCCCGCAGCCCGCACCTGATCCTCGCACGGTGATGGGCATCACCTTTCCCAACCCGGTCGGGCTGGCCGCCGGGCTGGACAAAAACGGCGAATGCATCAACGGTCTGGCAGCGCTCGGCTTCGGCTTCATCGAGATCGGCACCGTCACCCCGCGCGCGCAACCCGGCAACCCGCGCCCGCGCCTGTTCCGCATCCCCGAAGCGCAGGCCATCATCAACCGCATGGGCTTCAACAACCACGGCGCGGATGCGCTGGTTGAAAACGTCAGGCGCGCGCAATTCAGCGGCGTCCTCGGCATCAATATCGGCAAGAACGCGGATACTCCCATCGAAAAGGCCGCCGACGATTACCTCACCTGTCTGCGCAAAGTGTATGCGCACGCGAGCTACGTCGCGATCAACATCTCCTCGCCCAACACCAAGAATCTGCGCCAGTTGCAGGGCGGCGACGAACTGGATGGATTACTCGGCCAACTGAAAGCGGAGCAGGAAAAGCTTGCGCAACAGCACGGCAAATATGTGCCGCTGGCCGTGAAGATCGCACCCGACCTGGATAACGAACAAATCAAACAGATTGCCGCGTTGCTTATCAAGCATCACATTGACGGCGTGATCGCCACCAACACCACGCTGGCGCGCGACGGCGTGGAGAGTCTGCCGCACGGCAACGAAACCGGCGGGCTCTCCGGCGCGCCGGTATGCGAAAAATCCTCCGCCGTGATTCGTCAGCTCGCCGCCGAGTTACAGGGCGCGCTGCCGATCATCGGCGCGGGCGGAATACTCAGCGGAAAAGACGCGCGGGAGAAAATGCAGGCGGGCGCCGCGCTGGTGCAGATCTACAGCGGGCTGATCTATCGCGGACAGGCGCTGGTGAAGGAAGCGGCGGACGCCGTCAAGCGTTGAGCACGGTGCGGTTGCGTCCTTGTGTTTTAGCGGCGTACAGACTGCCGTCGGCGCGGTTGATGAGTGCGCTCATGTCGGCTATTCCTTCGCCTTTTTCCGCCACGCCGATGCTGAGGGTGAGCGGCACGTGCTGGCCGTCCGGCGCCGACATGCGCAGCGACTCCACGGCGACGCGCATGCGTTCCGCCGCCTGATAGGCGGCGGTCGCGCCCGTGTCCGGGCAGATCACCAGAAATTCCTCGCCGCCGTAGCGGCACACCACGTCCTGCGCGCGCGCCGTCTTGCGCAGGGCATCCGCCACCTGCTTCAGCGCCTCGTCACCCAGTTGATGACCAAAAGTGTCGTTGATTTTTTTGAAGTGGTCGATATCCAGCATCATGCAGGACAACGCCCGTTCGCCGCGTTGCGTGAGCGCCCACTCCTGCTCCAACCTCTCCATGGCAAAACGGCGATTGGGCAGATCGGTCAGTGCGTCGGTCAGTGCCTGCTGTTGCAGGCGTTTGTTGGCGATAGACAATTCGTTGGAAAAACGCACCATCTGCTCGCGGTCGAACGCCAGTTCTTCCTGCAACTGCACCACCCGCTGCGCCGCGCGCAGGCGGGCAAAAAACAGTTTCGGCACCAGCGGCTTGACCAGATAATCATCCGCGCCCGCCTCGAACGCTTCGACCAGCTTGTCCGCTGCGGTTTCAACGGTAACCACTATCAGATAGACATTGCGCAGTTGCGGCAAACGGCGCAACTCCCGGCACAGGGAAATGCCGTCCATCTGCGGCATACGCCAGTCGGTAATCACCACCTGTGGCCGGTGCAGATCGGCGAGAGTGAGCGCCTCGACACCATTCTCCGCCACATTGACGCGATGCCCCGCCGCATTCAGCCATTGCGCCATCAGGGCGCACAGGGCGCGGTCATCCTCGACCACCAGTGCCCGCATCTTGTAATCATGCGGACTTTGTGCAAAGGACAGTGTTTCGCTTTCAACCTCTGCCACCTCCGGCGCGGCAAATAGCGGTGCCAGTTCGACCAAGTGCCGGGTGCCAACACCGAGCAGAGCGGCCCACTCCTGCGCTTCATTGGCGCAGGTGCCTGCCAGTTCCAGCAGTTCGCCTTCCTCGACCGCCAGTTCGGCCGCGGCGCGGCGCACCGCAGTGACCGCAGCAGCCCGCTCCGGCGCGGGTGCGAGGCTTAAATCCGCCAGCAATCCGGCCAGATGAAGTGAGCGCAGCAACTGCCATTCGCGCGAGCCCGGCTCCGTTTTGCTCGCCTGCGGCGCGCGGTAATCGCGCACCAGCGCCTGAAACAGCGGTGGAAAATTCATCTCGGTGAGCATCGCCGCGCTGACCTGGGCATGGTTGAAACCGAATTGCGCCTGTTCCAGTTCGCACAAGCGCTGTTCCGGCTCGTGTTGTCCGAGCAGGTCGCTGAAGGCTTCGGTCTGTGCGGTAGCCAGCGCCAGCCGGCCAATTTGCCCGAGCAAGCCCAGCACAAAAACCTCTTCCGCCGCCATCAGCTTTGCGCGCCGCGCCAACTGGCGCACGCACAGCGCGGTAAGGAGGGAATGCAGCCAGAAACCTGAATAATCGAAATTGGCACAGGGGCCGTGGCGGTAGTCGGCAACCAGCGCGATGCCCAGCACCAGCTGGCGCAGCGCGCGCAGGCCGAGCACCGTCACCGCATCATGGATGGTCACCACCGGGCGCGACACATGCCCCAGCAGGGCATTGGCCGCCTTGACCACGCGCTGGCTGAGGGCGGGATCGGCACCGATCAACTGCACCAGATCGTGATTTGACACCTCGTCCTGCCGGGTCAGCTCGATA
This sequence comes from uncultured Sideroxydans sp., assembly GCA_964442265.1. GTDB lineage: Bacteria > Pseudomonadota > Gammaproteobacteria > Burkholderiales > Gallionellaceae > Sideroxyarcus. The sequence goes on along the minus strand of CAYTZF010000017.1, from coordinate 266 downwards.
ACTTTCAGCGCGACCCCTTTGGGTGAGGGCAAGGGCCCGCTGATTTTCAGCTTGTCGAGAATTTGCTGACTGGTTTGTGGCATGCCACTTTTCTCCTTGTTTTCCACTCTAGCACGGACCTTCCACAGCCGCTTCCGGTTATATGGATATAGCCTTCGCGCGGTTGATGCACCCCCCAAACGGGCGCATAATCCGCCCCTCTTTTTTGCACTATCGGCACATTTTCGCAATGTCTGAATACTTTTTGATCGTGATCGGCACGGTGT
>CAYTZF010000016.1:0-1543 GCA_964442265.1 uncultured Sideroxydans sp. | reverse complement strand
CACACCTTCCTTGAACATATCCCACAACGGCGACAGTTCGCGCAGCTTGCTAATCTTGTCGTGCAGCAAAGCGATCGCGTAATCCACCTCCTCGACGGTGGTGAAGCGGCCGACGGTGAAGCGGATCGAGCTGTGCGCCAGCTCGTCGTTGCGCCCCAGGGCGCGCAGCACATAGGACGGCTCCAGACTAGCCGAGGTGCAGGCCGAACCGCTGGACACCGCGATGTCCTTGATCGCCATGATCAGTGATTCACCCTCGACGAAATTGAAGCTCACGTTCAGATTGTGCGGCACGCGGCGTTCCATGTCACCGTTGAGATACACCTCTTCCATGTTCGACAACCCGGTCCACAGGCGATCGCGCAGCATGCGGATACGCTCGTTCTCGGTGGCCATTTCCTGCTGCGCAATATGGAACGCCTCGCCCATGCCGACGATCTGGTGCGTCGCCAGTGTGCCGGAACGGAAACCGCGCTCATGCCCGCCGCCATGCATCTGCGCTTCCAGTCGCACGCGCGGTTTGCGCCGCACATAAAGTGCGCCGATGCCTTTCGGCCCATAGGTCTTGTGCGCGGAGAAACTCATCAGATCAACCTTGAGCTGTTGCAGGTCGATCACCACCTTGCCCGTCGCCTGCGCCGCATCGACATGCAACAGCACGCCCTTTTCGCGACACAGCTCGCCGATGGCGGGAATGTCCTGGATCACGCCGATCTCGTTGTTCACATACATCACCGACACCAGAATGGTATCGGGGCGAATCGCGGCCTTGAGCTTGTCCAGGTCGATCAGTCCGTTCGCTTCCGGGGCCAGATAGGTCGCGCTAAAACCCTGCCGCTCCAGCTCGCGCACGGTATCGAGTATGGCTTTGTGCTCGGTCTGCACGGTGATGATGTGTTTGCCCTTGCTCGCGTAAAAATTGGCCGCGCCTTTCAGCGCCAGATTGTTCGACTCGGTCGCGCCGGAAGTCCACACGATCTCCTTCGGGTCGGCGTTGACCAGTGCCGCGACCTGTTCGCGCGCACGCTCGACCGCGGCCTCCGCTTCCCAGCCGTAAGCGTGCGAACGCGAGGCCGGATTGCCGAATTTTTCGGTCAAATACGGAATCATCGCCCCCGCCACGCGCGGATCGACCGGCGTAGTCGCGGAGTAGTCCATGTAGATCGGAAGTTTCATTTGCTTTGCCATTTTCTGTTTTCCTCAAGCCGCAAGGGGCGCGCTAACCGTCTTGGTCGGCATCACGATGGTGGAAGTGCGTGAGCTCTCCGACTTCACCTGCCCGTTAGCCACCTGTTGCAAGCTCACCTGATGCAGATATTCGTAGATGCGGTCGCTCAGCTCCATCCACAACTCATGGGTCGAGCACGGCTTGCCGTCCATGCAGGTGCCCATGCGCCCGCAGTTGGTGGCATCCAGCGGCTCATCCACCGCCAGCACGATCTCCGCAATGGAAATCTTGCTGGCCGGCCGGGACAGACAATAACCGCCGCCCGGACCGCGCACACTGGCGACGATATTGTTCTTGCGCAGTTTGGCGAACAAT
>CAYTZF010000015.1:0-10553 GCA_964442265.1 uncultured Sideroxydans sp. | reverse complement strand
GGCGGGGTGGAGACATGCACGTTGAAATCCAGGATCTCCGCCGCCTGCAGCCAGGTATTGCACATGTTGTTGGAGTCGCCGATCCACGCCACGGTCTTGCCGGTGATGCTGCCGCGATGTTCGATGTAGGTGTAGATGTCGGCCAGCACCTGGCAGGGGTGATATTCGTTGGTCAGGCCGTTGATCACCGGCACACGCGAGTTGCGCGCGAAGCGTTCGATGATGTCCTGCTCGAAGGTGCGGATCATCACGATGTCGCTCATGCGCGAGATGACCTGGCCGGCATCTTCCACCGGCTCGCCACGTCCCAGTTGGGAATCGCGCGTGTTCAGATAGATTGCGGAGCCGCCGAGCTGGTGCATGCCGGCCTCGAACGACAAACGCGTGCGCGTGCTGGCCTTCTCGAAGATCATCACCAGCGTGCGGTCTTCCAGCGGCCAGTATTTTTGGTAGTCCTTGAAGCGTTCCTTGATGATGCGGGTGCGCTCGAACAGATATTTAAACTCCGCGCGGGAAAAATCCCTGAACTGCAAAAAGTGCTTGATGTTCGCTGCCATGATGCGTTTCCGTCAGGATTGCAAAAAGTCTTTGATCAGGGAGACCAGGCGGTTTACCAGTTGCTGTGCCTCTTCCCGGCTCAGGATCAGCGGCGGCAGCAGGCGGATCACGCTGTCGGCGGTGACGTTGATGAGCAGTCCGTTATCCAGTCCGTGCCCGACCAGTTCGGCACAGGGCTTGTCCAGTTCGATGCCGAGAATCAGTCCCTGCCCGCGGATTGTCGTGATGCCGTTGACACCCTGCAACGCGGCGGCGAGATCGTCACGGATCATTTGCCCGATCTGTTCCGCATGGGCGAGCAAGCCGTCCTGTTCGATGATGTCGAGGGTGGCGATGCCGGCGGTGCAGGCCAGCGGATTGCCGCCAAAGGTCGAGCCGTGATTTCCCGGCTTGAAGGTGCCCGTTGCTTTGCCCGCAGCCAGGCAGGCACCGATCGGCACGCCGGAACCCAGGCCTTTGGCCAGCGTCATCACGTCGGGCAGAATGGCGCTGTGCTGGTGGGCGAACCAGCGCCCGGTGCGGCCCATGCCGCATTGCACCTCGTCCAGCATCAGCAGCCAGTTCTGCGCATCGCAAATCTCGCGCAACCCTTGCAGATAGCCCGCATCCGGCGTGCGAATGCCGCCCTCGCCCTGGATCGGCTCGACCAGCACGGCGACAACGTTGCGGTCGTTCTGTGCCACCTGGCGCACGGCCTCCAGATCGTCGTAAGGCACGCGCACGAAACCTTTGACCAGCGGCTCGAAACCGGCCTGTACCTTGCGGTTGCCGGTGGCCGAGAGGGTGGCCAAGGTGCGCCCGTGGAAGGATTTTTCCATCACGATGATGGCGGGATTATCTATTCCCCGATTACGCCCATACAGGCGAGCCAGCTTGATCGCGGCCTCGTTCGCCTCGCAACCGGAATTGCCAAAGAACACTTCCTGCATGCCGGACACGGCGCAGAGTTTGGCGGCCAGCTGCTCCTGCAGCGGAATCTGATAAACGTTGGAGGTGTGGATCAGGCGGTCGATCTGTGCTTTGAGCGCGGCGGTAAAGCGCGGGTGCGCGTGCCCCAGCGTGTTGACGGCGATGCCGGACAAGGCGTCGAGATAGCGCTTGCCATCGGTGTCAAATAGCCATGCGCCTTCGCCGTGGGAAAACGCGACGGCTTGTCTGGAATAGGTGTTCATCAAATGTGACATGACAGGGTTTCCGGTCTTGTTGTTTTTCTGATGCAACTATAAACAAAAAAGGCCGACAGCGCTGTCGGCCTTCAGCTTGCAGGGATTGGCTGCAATAAAGATCAGGCCATTGCCTTGATGGCGGCGGACAGTCGGCTCTTGTGGCGGGCGGCCTTGTTCTTGTGGATGATCTTCTTGTCGGCGATGGAATCCACCACGCTGGTCGAGGCGCGGAACACTTCCTGCGCGGCGGCCTTGTCGCCCGTCTGCACGGCCTTGATGACTTTCTTGATGGCAGTGCGCATTTCGGAGCGCAATGTGCTGTTGTGCGCGTGCTGCTGCGTTGCCTGACGTGCGCGTTTCTTGGCTTGTGCGGTATTGGCCATCTATGACTCCTCGGAATTCGGCTTGCGTAAAAAGGCGCGCATTATAGGGAGCCGTCCCGTATTTTGCAACCCGTAGTTTTGGGCACTGGAGCGCGCCGGGGGTGGCGGGGCGGAATGATATGATGCGCGGCATTTATAAAACGGCGGCACATTCGGATGATGGCAATAAAAACAGGGGGATTGGCGGCATGAACCTGCTCAAGGCGCTGGTTACCATCAGCGGCCTGACCCTGGTTTCGCGCGTGCTGGCCTTCGGCCGCGACGTGCTGATCGCGCGTATTTTCGGCGCCGGAATGGCGACCGACGCCTTTTTTGTTGCCTTCAAGCTGCCCAATCTGCTGCGCCGCCTGTTCGCCGAGGGGGCTTTCTCGCAGGCCTTTGTGCCCATCTTCGGCGAATACCGCAACCGCAAGGGAAAGGACGAGACCCGCCTGCTGGTCGATCACGTCAGCACCCTACTGGCGCTCATTTTGTTTGTGGTTACCCTCGTCGGCATCCTCGCCGCGCCGGTTCTGGTCTATCTCAGCGCGCCCGGCTTTGCCCGCAACGGCGAACAATTCGATCTCACCGTGCAATTGCTGCGCATCACGATGCCCTATATTTTCTTCATTTCGCTGGTGGCGGTCGCGGCGGGCATCCTCAACACCTACAACAAATTCTGGGTGCCGGCGTTCGCGCCCATCCTGCTCAACCTGTGTTTCATCGGCGGCGCGCTGTGGGCGGCGCCGTATTTCGACCCGCCCATCCTGGCGCTGGCGTGGGCGGTGTTCGTCGCCGGCATCGTGCAACTGGCATTCCAGGTCCCGTTCCTGAAACAGATCGGCATGCTGCCGCGCCCGCGTTTCAATCCGCGCCATGAAGGGATGCGCCGCGTCATCCGCCAGATGGGGCCGGCCGCGTTCGGCGTTTCCATTGCGCAAATCAGCCTGATCCTGAATACCGTGTTCGCCTCCTTCCTGGTCGCCGGCAGCGTGTCCTGGCTGTATTACGCCGACCGTCTGATGGAGTTTCCCACCGGCCTGCTGGGGGTGGCACTGGGCACCATTCTGCTGCCGTCGCTGTCAAAGTTGCACGCGAACAACGACACGGCGGAATATTCGCGCATGCTGGACTGGGGCTTGCGCCTGACCTTTTTGCTGGCGTTGCCTGCCGCGCTGGCGCTGGGCATGATCGGCGTGCCGCTGCTGGCGACCTTCTTCCAATATGGCGCGTTCGATGCGCATGACGTGCTGATGTCGCGCAGCGCGCTGGTGGGCTACAGCATCGGCCTGATCGGCCTGATTCTGGTCAAGATCCTCGCCCCCGGCTTTTATGCGCGGCAGAACATCCGCACCCCGGTCAAGATCGGCGTGGTCACCCTGATCGCAACCCAGCTGATGAATGTCGTGTTCGTGTTCGGTCTCGGTCTTGCCCATGCCGGACTGGCCCTGTCCATCGGCCTCGGCGCGTGCCTGAATGCGGCTGTCCTGTACCGATTCCTGCGCAAGGCCGGCATCTATCGCGCCGAACCCGGCTGGCCGCGGTTTTTTGGCAAGCTTGGCATTGCCCTGCTGGCGCTCGGTGTGTTGCTGTGGTTCGGCATGGGCAGCGAACAGCACTGGCTTGAGGCGCGCGGCTGGCCGCGCATCATCCATTTATCCGCGCTGGTGATCGGCGGCATGGCGGCCTATTTTGGCGTGCTTTTCGCGCTCGGTTTCAGGCTGCGGGATTATTACAAGCGGGCAACGTAATGAGGGAAGAGATGAGCGATTACTCGTACAACGTGGAAGAAGACAGTTTCGATCAATTGGTGCTGGCGCGCTCGGAGGCATTGCCGGTGCTGCTCGACATCAGCGCAGAATGGTGCGCGCCGTGCCGGGTGCTGGCACCGCTGCTGCACAAGATGGTGTTCGAATACGACGGCAAGTTTTACCTTGGCGTGGTGGATGCCGACGAGAACATGAAGATCGCCGGGCGCCACAAGGTGCGCGGCTTTCCCACTGTCATCGCCTACAGCCACGGGGTCGAGATCGACCGTTTCCACGGCGCGCAGACCGAAGGTTTTCTGCGCAACTTCATCGACAAGGTGATCGAGCGCCATGCCGCCGGCGCGGTGGCCGCTTAACCGCACGTCCGGATTTTCATGCAATACGGTGAACGCTTCAACACCTGGACCCATCTGCTTGGCGCGCTGTTGGGGCTGATCGGCGGGTCGGTGCTGATCGTGCTGGGGGCATTCAGCGGCGATGTATGGAAGATCGTCAGCTTCTCGATCTACGCGGTGACGCTGGTGTCGCTGTACGGCTTTTCCACCCTGTATCACAACGCCAAGCCGGGCCGGCTCAAAACTCTCCTGCAGAAATTCGACCATAACGCCATTTATCTGCTGATCGCCGGAACCTACACGCCATTCACCCTGGTCAGCCTGCGCGGGCCGTGGGGTTGGTCGCTGTTCGGCGTGGTGTGGGGGCTGGCGTTGCTGGGAATATTTCAGGAGTTGTGGTTCGCCAAAAAGTCACGCTGGCTATCCATGCTGATCTACATTCTGATGGGCTGGGTCGCCCTCGTCGCCGTCATGCCCTTGCTGGAAATGCTCGGCACGCCGGGCTTCATCCTGCTGGCGGCGGGCGGGGCCGCCTACACCGGCGGCATCGTCTTCTATCTCTACGATGAAAAGTTTCGCCACTGGCACGGGATCTGGCACCTGTTCGTGCTCGCCGGTAGCGCGCTGCACTACTGCGCGATTCTGTTTTACATCGCCTGAACGAGAATGAAATACGCCGCCGGACAATTCGATTTTTATCCGTGCCGCCGACCCGTGGCGCGCTTCCGGTGCGGGCGCCTTGGTTGTCAAAACTTGTCGGAGTGGCGTTATATCAGCGTTGAGAGATGATGACCAAGCGTCTCGACATTGACAAGGGTCATGCCATGCATGGCGCTTAATCCCTTGCATTGCTCCGCATCGAGATCCAGCACACAGAGGATGAAGTATTTCCGTCCAATGTTCAGGCGCTTGCGGAGCGCCATGTATTTGTCGAGGTCCTGCCGGAATTCTCCGGTCTTGCATTCGATATAGAGCGGACGGGTTTTGTTGATCAAAAAGAAAACATCCAGTTCTCCTTTTCTTTGGGCAAAAACGAAAGTATCAAGTTCCGTGCGCAGGAGAATTCAACCCTGTGCTCCCGGCATAACCTCAAGCCTGTCATCAGCGCGAACCACTCAAGCCATTCCCCCGCAAAAAAAAGCCGGACGTTGGGGGCGTTTTGCAGGACAAGGCGAAGGTTCTTCTCTTCCTTGTTGTTGAAGCAGCGGGCGACCAGGGAATATTTGTGGAGTTTTCGGGCGAAGGATTCTAGCGCTTTGGCGTCTTCGGCTGATTTTTTGTCCAGATGAGTCAGGGCGCTGTTGTGTCTCCAGACTTAACCAATCGGAATTGTGTATGTCGACAATATTGCTGTGTTTTCCCGCGTCTTGTGGCTGGAGTGAAGATGTTCGAAGCGCATTCAGTTCGTTGCGCCGGGCGAAGAACTGTTCCAGCAGTTTGTTCACGAATAAGACCGTGTCATAGATCGGGTTGGAAGTTTCACACCGAACACAACTGAAGGGCACCTCTAAAAATCCAGATTTCGTCGCAATACTGCGTTGCTCACAAAAAATTACTCCTTGCATATCACTTATATGCGGCGTCGCAATTTTTTATTCACGCCTTGTCTTGCTTGGAACTTTGAATTTTTAGAGGCGCCCTGAAGTTCTGTCCGGTCATTTCCTACGCATGTTCGGTGATCGTGCCGCATTTATTGCATCGGGAGATAGACATGGCAATTTGCCGTTCATTAAAAATGGCTTGATTGCGGCCCGGCCGAATGGGTCACGATGCAAAACGGACTACTGCAGTGCCGCAAAGAAATTCCTGATCGCCAGCACCCGCTGTGGCAAATCCCCATACTTCAAATCGATCTTCAGTTTGTCCTGCCCCGCCATCTTGATATGCCGTTTGCTCTGGATCAGGCTGATGATTTTCATCGGGTCGATCGGCGGGGCGGGGACGAACTGGATCACGATGTCTTCCGTTGAGGCATCCACTTTGGCGATGCCCAATGGCTTGGCGAGGATGCGCAGGCGGTGGCTGTCGAGCAGGGTTTGCGCCGGCTCGGGCAGCAGGCCGAAGCGGTCGATGAGTTCCTGCTGCATGTCGTCGAGATCCTGCTGGGTGTCGCAGTTGGCGAGGCGTTTATAGACCACCAAGCGCTGGTGGATGTCGCCGCAGTAATCGTTGGGCAGCAGGGCGGGGGAATGCAGGTTGATCTCGGTGGTGACGCCCAGCGGGTGCGCCATGTCCGGCTCCTTGCCGGACTTGAGCGACTTGATCGCGGCGTTGAGCATGTCGTTGTAGAGCGAGAAACCGATCTCCTGCATCTCGCCGCTCTGCGATTCGCCCAGCACTTCGCCCGCACCGCGAATTTCCAGGTCGTGCATCGCCAGATAGAAACCAGAACCGAGCTGTTCCATCGCCTGGATCGCTTCCAGGCGTTTCTTCGCCTGCGCGGTGAGGCCGTCCAGGCTATCCACCAGCAGGTAGGCATAGGCTTGGTGGTGCGAGCGCCCGACGCGGCCGCGCAACTGGTGCAACTGCGCCAGGCCGAAGCGGTCGGCGCGGTTGATGAGCATGGTGTTGGCGGTCGGCACGTCGATGCCGGTTTCAATGATGGTGGAACACAGCAGCACGTTGAAGCGCTGGTGGTGGAAGTCGCGCATCACCGCTTCCAGATCGCGCTCGCCCATCTGGCCGTGTGCCACGCGGATGCGTGCTTCCGGCAACAGTGTCTCCAGTTTCTCCAGCATGTTGGGCATGGTGTCCACTTCGTTGTGCAGAAAGTACACCTGCCCGCCGCGTTTCAATTCGCGCAGCACCGCTTCGCGGATCACGCCCGCGCTGTAGTTGCTGACGAAGGTCTTGATGGACAGGCGGCGCTGCGGCGCGGTGGCGATCACCGAGAAATCGCGCAGGCCTTCCAGCGACATCGCCAGCGTGCGCGGGATCGGCGTGGCGGTTAAAGTCAAAACATCCACTTCTGCGCGCAAAGCCTTGAGGCGTTCTTTCTGTTGCACGCCGAAGCGGTGCTCTTCGTCGAGGATGACCAGACCCAGATTATGGAACTTAACCTCTTTCTGGATCAGCTTGTGCGTGCCGATCACGATGTCCAGCCTGCCGTCGGCCAGATCCTTCAGCGCCTGCGCCACTTCCTTGGCGGAGCGGAAGCGCGACAGCTCGGCGATCTTGATCGGCCAGTCGGCGAAGCGGTCGCTGAAATTCTGGAAGTGTTGCTCGGCGAGCAATGTGGTGGGCACCAGCACCGCGACCTGTTTGCCGTCCATCACCGCGACGAAGGCGGCGCGCAGCGCGACCTCGGTCTTGCCAAAACCAACATCGCCGCAGATCAGCCGATCCATCGGCTTGCCGGATTGCAGGTCTAGCAGCACCGCCTCGATGGCGGCGGCCTGGTCGGCGGTCTCCTCAAAACCGAAACCGGCGGCGAATGCTTCATAGTCGTGCTGGGTAAGCCTGAATGCGTGGCCCTTGCGCAAGGCGCGCTGGGCGTAGAGGTTGAGCAGTTCGGCGGCGGTGTCGCGCACCTGTTTCATCGCGCGCTGCTTGGCCTTGTCCCAGACCCCGCTGCCCAGCTTGTGCAGGGGGGCGGCTTCCGCCGCGCCGCCGCTGTAACGGCTGATCACATGCAGTTCCGACACCGGCACATACAGCTTGTCTTCGCCCGCATATTCCAGCAACAGGAATTCGTTTTCGCCTTCGCCGAGGTCGAGGTTGACCAGGCCGCGATAGCGCGCGATGCCGTGCTGCTCGTGCACCACCGGATCGCCCGGCTTGAGCTCGGACAGGTCGCGCAACATGCCTTCGACGTTGCTCTTCTTCGCGGCGCGGGTTGCGCGGTTGCGCGGTTGCGCGGCATACAACTCGGTCTCGGTGACGACAGCAATGTTTTCTGCAGTAAGGATGAAGCCGTTTTGCACCGGCGCGACGCCGAGCATGAATTTCTCGCCACCGGCGAGGAAAGATGCGTAGTCCTCGCACACGGCAGGCGCGAGGCCGTATTCCCTGAGATAGCCGGACATGATTTCGCGCCGGCCGAGGCTGTCGGCGAGCAACAGCACGCGGCCGGGGTAGGCTTGCAGAAAATTCCGGAAGGCGTGGGTGGGGATTTCGGCGCGGCGATCCACGGCGATGGGAGGGATGGGGGAAGTCGCGCACGGGGTGATGTTTTTAGAGTCTTCCCTCACCCCCAGCCCCTCTCCCGTTGGGCGAATCGAACTCTGACTCCCTCTCCTCCCGGGAGAGGGGTCGGGTGAGGAGGCATTCGTGGCAATCACATCCACCCTTGCAAAATTTTTCACGCGGATGAAGAACTGCTCCCCGTCCAGAAACAATTCTCCCGGTTCCAGCAAAGGGCGCTGCGGATCACCTCTCAACAAGTTATGGCGCGAGGCCGCATCCTTGGCGAAAGCGGCGATGGCCGCGTCCACCGCGCCGTGCAGGCACAGCGTGGCATCTTTCGGCAGGTAGTCGAACAGGGTCGCGGTCTGGTCGAAGAATAGCGGCAGGTAATACTCGATGCCGGAGGGGGCGATGCCATTGCTCACATCCTTGTAGATGCGCGACTTCGACGGGTCGCCCTCGAAGCGTTCGCGGAAGCGCTGGCGGAAGGTGGTCTGACCCTGGTCGTCCAGCGGGAACTCGCGCGCGGGCAGCAGGCGGATCTCCGGCACGGGATATAGCGTGCGCTGCGTGTCAACGTCGAAGGTGGCGATGGTCTCGATCTCGTCGTCGAACAGGTCGAGGCGGTAGGGTAGCACGCTGCCCATCGGGAACAGGTCGATCAGCCCGCCGCGCACGCAATATTCGCCGGGGGTGAGCACCTGCTGCACATGGGAATAACCCGCCAGCGTCATCTGCGCGCGCAGGGCGTCTAGGTCGAGGCGCTGGCCCCTGTTCAGGAAAAAGGTATAGGCGGCAAGATAGCTGACCGGTGGCAGCGGATACAGTGCGGTCGTAACCGGCACGATCAATACATCGCAATCGTTGCTGCGGATATGGTGCAGCGTGGCCAGGCGCTCCGAGATCAGATCCTGATGCGGTGAAAAATGGTCGTAGGGCAGGTTCTCCCAGTCCGGCAGCAGGTGCGTGCGCAGCTTGGGATCAAAGAACGGAATCTCTTCCGCCAGCCGCTGTGCTTCCGGCGCATTGGCGGCGACCACGACCAGCGGCGAAGTTTTTGTGGCGTACTGCGCCAGCGCCAGCGCATCGGACGAACCGTGCAGTTGGGTATAGCGGGGGCGGGAATTTTTTGCGGGAAAAAGCACGACGGACGGCCTGAAACGGGGGCGCGCATTATAAGCCATGCCCCCGTCTTTCATTTACAATCGCGCCCATGTCCGGATTCCACGCCTTGGTCCCCGCCGCCGGTTTTGGCGCGCGCATGGGACAAGAATTGCCCAAACAATATCTGCCCATCGCCGGCAAGCCGATGATTGCCCACGCCCTCGATACCTTGTGCGCCTGCCCGGATATCGCGACTGTGTTCGTCGTGCTGTCGCCCGGCGATACGCAATTCCGCACTTACGATTGGTCGCGCTACGGCGAAAAATTGCAGCCCCTGTTCTGCGGCGGCGCGACGCGCGCCGAGAGTGTGGCGAACGGTTTGCTGGCGTCCGAACTGGATGCCGACGACTGGGTGCTGGTGCACGATGCGGCGCGGCCCTGCCTGACCCGGGCGCATCTGGCCAGACTTATCGCCGAACTGCGGGACGATGCGGTCGGCGGCATCCTTGCCGTGCCGGTGGCGGATACGCTCAAGCGCGCCGACGCGCGGCAGCGCATCGAACACACCGAGCCGCGCGAAGGCCTGTGGCAGGCACAGACACCGCAGATGTTTCGTGCCGGGCTGCTGGCCGAGGCGTTGGCGCGTGGCAGGAACGTCACCGACGAGGCATCCGCCGTCGAGGCGCTGGGTTTTCAGCCCAAACTGGTGGAAGGCGACAGCAGCAATTTCAAGGTGACGTATCCGCAGGATGTTGTACTGGCGGAGTTGTTGTTGAAGCAAAAATTACCGGATAACCATGCAGTTTCACAGCCGTTCTGCTAAAGTCGCGCCCATCCTGTTCGGGAGGGCATCATGAAAATTCACGAGTATCAAGGCAAAGCGATCCTGCGCGAGTTCGGCGTGCCGACGCCGCGCGGGTCGGCCTGTTTCAGCGTCGATGAGGCGGTCTCCGCCGCCGCGCAGTTGGGCGGCAAGGTGTGGGTGGTGAAGGCGCAGATCCATGCCGGCGGCCGCGGCAAGGGCGGCGGGGTGAAGGTCGCCAAGTCGCCGGATGAGGTGAAGATCTATGCGCAGCAGATCCTCGGCATGCAACTGGTGACCCACCAGACCGGGAAGGAGGGGCAGAAAGTGCG
>CAYTZF010000014.1:0-7784 GCA_964442265.1 uncultured Sideroxydans sp. | reverse complement strand
GTCGCGCTGGCGGAATGGCAATTTTTCGCCTGCCGCGATGCGGATCTGTTGCTGCACGATATCGACCCCGGTGATCATCTCGGTGACCGGATGCTCGACCTGCACCCGCGTGTTCATCTCGATGAAATAGAACTCGTTGTTTTCGTACAGGAACTCGAAAGTGCCGGCGCCGCGGTAGCCGATCTTGCGGCAGGCTTCGGCGCAGCGTTCGCCGATCTTGTCGCGCAGCTTCGGGTTGAGCATCGGTGCCGGCGCTTCCTCCAACACTTTTTGATTGCGTCGCTGCATGGAGCAATCGCGCTCGCCCAGATACACCGCGTTGCCGTGCTGGTCGGCCAATATCTGAATCTCGATATGGCGCGGATTTTCAAGATACTTCTCCATGTACACCATGGGATTGTTGAATGCCGCCTGCGCTTCGGTCTTGGTCATGGTCACCGCATTGAGCAGTGCCGCTTCGGTGTGCACCACGCGCATGCCGCGTCCGCCGCCGCCACCGGAGGCTTTGATGATGACCGGGTAGCCGATGTGCTTGGCGATCTTGATAATCTCCGCCGGATCGTCCGGCAATGCGCCCTCGACGCCGGGCACACAGGGCACGCCGGCTTTGGTCATCGCGATCTTGGCGCTGACCTTGTCACCCATCAGGCGGATGGTCTCGGCGCGCGGTCCGATGAAGACGAAGCCGGATTTTTCGCAGCGTTCGGAGAAGTCGGCATTTTCCGACAGGAAGCCGTAACCGGGATGGATCGCCTGCGCATCGGTCACTTCCGCCGCGCTGATGATGGCGGGCACATTGAGGTAGCTCAAGGTTGACGGCGCCGGGCCGATGCACACCGATTCGTCGGCCAGCTTGACGTACTTGGCCTCGGCATCCGCCTCGGAATGCACGGCGACGGTCTTGATGCCCAATTCGCGACAGGCGCGCTGGATACGCAGCGCGATCTCGCCGCGGTTGGCGATCAGTATCTTTTCAAACATGACGGGCTTCTCCGGCGGTGCCGGCGTTTTGGGTTTGCGCTCAAAGACGGCCATGATCGCTTAACCGATGATGAACAGCGGTTGGCCAAATTCGACCGCCTGGCCATTTTGGTTACGACCAGCGCTTCGCGCTTTAACGTTCACTGCGTTCACGTTAGCCTTCGCCGAAACGGGCAAGGCAATTTCAATTTGATGTTTGCGCATAGTAGTTACCCAATGATGAACAGAGGTTGTCCAAATTCTACGGCCTGCCCGTTTTCGACCAAAATGGCTTTGACCACGCCTGTCTTGTCGGATTCGATCTCGTTCAGCAGCTTCATCGCTTCGATGATGCACAGCGTCTCGCCTTCCTTCACATTCTGTCCGATATCGACGAAGGACTTGGCGCCGGGAGAAGGGGCGCGGTAGAAAGTGCCGACCATGGGCGACTTGACCACATGGCCTTCCGCTACAGCGGGGGCGGCAGGTGCGGCGGGGGCGGCGGGGGCGGCAGGCGCGGCGGCCGGTGCCGCCGCCATCTCCTGTGGCGCAGCGGCATACATCTGCTGCATCGGGGCGGCAACAGAACTGGTGCGGGAGATGCGCACGTGCTCTTCGCCTTCGGTGAGTTCCAGCTCGGCAATTCCGGAGTTTTCAACCAGCTCGATCAGGGTTTTCAGTTTGCGCAAATCCATGGTTTAGCTCCTTGCAGAATGTTGTAGTGCGAATTGTAAAGCGAGTTCATAGCCGGTTGCACCGAGTCCGCTGATGACACCGACTGCGAGGTCGGAAAAAAAGGATTCTTTGCGAAAAGCTTCGCGCGCGAACACGTTGGACAGGTGCACCTCGACAAAGGGAAGCGCCACGGCCGCCAGCGCATCGCGCAGGGCCACACTGGTGTGGGTGAAGGCGGCGGGATTGATGATGATGAAGTCGGTGCCGTCATGGCGCGCCTGTTGCACGCGCTCGACCAAGGCCGCTTCGGCATTGCTCTGAAAATAGTCGAGCTTCGCACCGCCTGATTGGGCTTGTGCGGTCAATTTGGCGTTAATTTCATCCAACGTGACGCGACCATACACATCCGGCTCGCGACTGCCGAGGAGATTGAGGTTGGGGCCGTGCAGGACGAGGATGTGTTTCATGGCGCGCAGTTTGCCGCAAAATGGGGAACTTTGTCCATCGTTTCGGCGATGTTGTGCATAATCAAACTCATAGTCCGGCACGTTTGAGCGAGGTGCCGAACTGGTTGGCATTCTGGTAACCGATGACGCGCAAATCACTTTGTTCCTGTCCGTTGCGGTCGAAGAACAGGATGGCCGGCGGGCCGAACAACTGGAAGCGCTGGAGCAGTGCCTTGTCATCGGCGTCATTGGCGGTGACGTTCGCCTGCAACAGCACTGCCTTTTTCAATCTCGCCTGAATGGCGGGATCGCTGAACGTAAAACGTTCCATCTCTTTGCAGGAGATGCACCAGTCGGCGTAGAAATCCAGCATCACCACTTTGCCCGGCACCTGCGTGATGCGCGCCTCCAGCGCCGCCAGTCCTTTGACCCGTTCAAACGGCAGCGCCGGTGTGGCGGCCGGTGTCGTGCCGACGATGTTGCCGAGCGGACGCAGGATGTCGCGTGCCCCTGACAGCGCCCCGATCAGATAGGCCGCGCCGAGCAGCAGGGCAAAAACGCCGGCGGCCTTGCCCAGTCTGCGCCCGCCCTTGCTGTTGGGGGGCAGCGGGTCGAGCGCGTGCAGATGAATGGCGCTGAAGATGAGCAGCGATGCCCAGGCAAGCATCTGTGCCGCCAGCGGAATGACCGGCATCACGATCCAGATCGCCAGCGCCAGCATCGTTACCCCGAAGAATTTCTTGACGCCCTCCATCCACGGGCCGGCCTTGGGCAGCAGGGTGCCGGCGGAGGTGCCGATCAGCAGCAGCGGCACCCCCATGCCGAGCGCCAGCACGAACAAGGCTGTTCCGCCCAGCACAGCATCGTGG
This sequence comes from uncultured Sideroxydans sp., assembly GCA_964442265.1. GTDB lineage: Bacteria > Pseudomonadota > Gammaproteobacteria > Burkholderiales > Gallionellaceae > Sideroxyarcus. The sequence continues at coordinate 4,834 of CAYTZF010000014.1, read as the reverse complement.
GTCTGGCTGATGTAGAGCAGTGCACCCGCCAGCGGGGCGGCGACACACGGCCCCATGATGATGGCGGACAGCGCGCCCATGCCGAAGACGCCCGACAAATGACCGCCGTGCAGCCTGTTGCTGGTGTCGGAAAGTTTGCTTTGCAGGGCGGCGGGCAACTGCAATTCATACAGCCCGAACATGGACAGCGCCAGCAGCACGAACAGCGCGGCAAAACCGCCCAGCACCCACGGCGTCTGCAGCGCATTCGAGAGCAGGCTGCCGGAATAACCCGCCGCCACGCCGACGATGGCGTAGGTGACTGCCATGCCCAGCACGTAGGCCAGCGACAGCAGGAAGGCGTGGGCATGGGTGATCTGATGGCCGCGCCCGACGATGATGCCGGACAGAATGGGGATCATCGGAAACACGCAGGGGGTCAGCGCAAGCAGCAGCCCCGCGCCGAAAAAGAACGATACGATCAGCCAGAAGTTGCCGTCACGGAACAGCTGCGCGATCTGCGAGTTCTCATCTTCCGGCGCAGAGGCGATGACGGGCGGGGCGGTGCTGACAACCTGCGTCAGATCAAGGGTGTAGCGTTTTTCGATCGGCGGATAACACAGCCCCTCGTCGCTGCAGCCCTGATACGTTGCAAGCACCGCCAGCGGCATTTTCACATCGACCGCATCGAGCGCGAGCTCCGCCTGAAACGAATCATGGAATACCTGCAGCACACCAAAATTCGGATCGTTCTTGGTTTCGCCGGCAGGCAGGGTCACACGCGCAATCTTTGCCGTGTCACCAATGATGCTGAAAGTCGTCTTGTCGCGGTACAGGTAGTAACCGGGCGTGATGGAAAAGTCAGCGCGCAAGGTGTGGCTGTCGACGGCTGCGACTTTCAGGACGAACGCCTGGTCGGGCGGCAGGAATTTGGGCTTACTGCCGAACGAAAGCAGATCGGCCTGCGCCAGCGGCGCGAGGCAGAGCAGGGCGAGCAACAACATACGACGCATTATCGGGGTCCTTTGGTTCTGGTGCCGGGTAGGTCGGGCTTCAGCCCGAAAATCTTTCAGAAACTTCCTTTTAGCCACAGAGATCACAGAGCACACAGAGAAATTGGTGGTCTCCTTACACTTCTCAGATTCATCTGCAAGGTTTGAAATACCAATGACTTTCTTTGTGGTCTCTGTGGCTAATTGCTTTTAGAGACTTCAGTTACTTCGGTCGCCGCAGTTTCCTGTACGACCCAATTCAAATAATCCGGCAGTCCGGCTGCGACCGGTAGCGCGATGATCTCCGGCAATTGATAGGGGTGCAACTCGCGCAGCTTTTGCTCCAGTTGCGGGTAGGCGCTGCGGGTGGTCTTGATCAGCAACGGCACCTCGCTCGAGCGTTCAATTTTACCTTGCCACGTATAAAGCGAAGTGCATTCGGCCAGAATGTTCACGCAGGCGGCAACCCCCGCTGCGACCAGCGCTCCGGCGATGTGTTCCCCGCTCGCACGATCCGGCAGGGTGGTGATGACGATCAACACTTCGCTCATCGTGCCCCCGCCCGTGCGCAGCGCAACCCGAGTTGCAACAACTCATCCCATACATCGCCCTGGCGCAGGCCCTTGATCAGGCGGTCGATCTGCGCCGCACGCTGCAGGGCGCGCTCGGCAAAGGCGGGGCTGAAACGGCGCACCGCGCGCTCCACCAGCGGTTTTTTCATGCCCCAGACGCGCGCCTCGCGCAGCGCATGGTCCAGATTGCCGCTCTGCTGCAAGGCGCGCGCGGTTTTGGCCAGCAGACGAAGGTCATCCGCCAGCGACCACAGGATCAGCACGGTGGCCGTGCCTTCGGCGCGCAAGCCGTCCAGGATGCGGGAAAAACGCGCCGCATCGCCGCCCAGCATCGCCGCCGACAGTTTGAATACGTCATAGCGCGCCACGTCCATCACCGCACCGCTCACCTGTTCGAAGGTGAGCGCGCCCGGCGGGAACAGCAGGGCGAGTTTCTGGATTTCCTGCAGAGCCGCCAGCAAATTGCCTTCCACGCGCTGGGCGAGGAAGGCCAGCGTTTCCTTGTCGGTGCTTTGTTGTTGGCGTTGCAGACGGTTGGCGATCCAGTTCGGCAAGGCGGCCAGCGTGACATCTTCCGCGCTGACGATCAGCCCGTGTTGCTCCAGAGCAGTGAACCACTTGCTCTTGAACGCGGCGTTTTCCAGTTTGGGCAGCGAGATCAGGGTGACGGTATCCGGCGGCAGATTTTCACAATGTTGTTGCAGTGCCTGCGCGCCTTCCACGCCCGGCTTGCCCGAAGGGATGCGCAGGTCGATCACCTTGCGTGTGGCGAACAGTGACAGGCTCTGTGCGCTGTTGCGGAGTTCCGCCCACTTGAAATTTTGCTCGGCGATGAAGACCTCGCGCTCGGTATACTCGGCCGCGCGCGCGGCGGCACGGATCGCATCCGCCGCCTCGATGGCGAGCAGCATCGCCTCGCCGTGGATCACGTACAGCGGCACCAGACCCTTGGCCAGTTGGCGCGGCAAGTCTTCGCTGCTGATGCGCATCGTCCTATTCCCTCGGTTTGGCGCGACCCAGGCGGCGCACCGTTTGCGCCACCGCATCGGCGCGCATGTCCTTGTACAACTGCGCCTCCTCCTGCTCTTTTGCCAGCAGTTGCTCGTCGTCGAAGGTGAGCAGGCGGGTCAGCTGCACATCATCGGCGGGTAACCACTCGATGCGCTGCGCATCATAGGCATGCAGCGAGATCCGGTAGCGCAACTCATACTCGCGCACCCGGCCGCTGCCGGAGAGCGACAGGATGTGTTTGCCGGTTTGTTCCGACAGCATCTCCAACACCAGTTCTGCTTGCTCGGGAACGGCGGTCAGCACAATTCCGTTGGCCTCCAGCGCGCGGCGCAGGTCCGCGACGAATGGCGTTTCCCCGGGTACTTTCAGGTAAAGCGACTTGAAAGCGAACTGCACATCCTTTGCTGTGCTGCCGCGCAGGTGAAAACCGCACGCGGTCAATCCCAGTGCGGCTAGCAATAACAGGGCGCGCATTCTATTCATTAGATCACCACATTCACCAGCCGTCCCGGCACCACGATCACGCGCTTGGCCGTGCCGCCGCCGAGTTGTTTCTGCACTGCTTCGTGCGCCAGCGCGAGCTGTTCGATGGCGGTCTTGTCCGCCTCTTTCGCCACGCGCAGGTTGCCGCGCAACTTGCCGTTGATCTGGATCACCAGTTCGATCTCGTCCTGCACCAGCGCCGCTTCATCCACTTGCGGCCAGGGCGCGGCGAGGATGTCGTCGCCCAGACCCAGTTCCTTCCACAGCGTTTGCGCGATATGCGGGGTGATCGGGGAGAGCAGGCGCAGCAAAATTGAAAATCCTTCGCGCGCAACCCGGCTGCCTGTGCCGTCCAGCCGCTCCAGCGCATTCAGTATTTTCATCCCGGCTGACGCGACGGTGTTGAACTGGTGCCGGTCCATGTCGTAATTCGCCTGTTTCAGCACCGAGTGCAGATTAAAGCGCGCGGCCCGATCTGGCGCCGGTTCAGCTGCGGTGTCGCCGCCCCTGAGTTTCATGCCGAAATTCCACACCCGGCGCAGGAAACGGAACGCGCCTTCCACGCCCGCATCCGACCATTCCAGTTGCTGGTCGGGCGGGGCGGCGAACATCATGAACAGGCGCGCGGTGTCGGCACCGTAGGCATCGATGATGGCTTGCGGATCGACACCGTTGTTCTTCGACTTCGCCATCTTCTCGGTGCCGCCGATAACGACGGGCAGGCCGTCCGCTTTCAGTTTTGCGCCGGTCGGGCGGCCTTTGTCATCGACGGCCACCTCCACGTCGGCGGGATTGATCCACAGCTTTTTGCCGCCCGCCTCGTCGCGGTAGAAGGTCGGCGCGACCACCATGCCCTGCGTCAAAAGATTTTTAAAAGGCTCGTCCAAGGGGTTAAATGCGCGCAGCGCGGCGTTTGCTCTCTCGCCCGCTTGCGGGAGAGAGTTGGAGAGAGGGGAAAACAGCCCCTCGTCGCGCATCAGTTTGTGGAAGAAACGCGCATACAACAAATGCAGAATCGCGTGTTCGATGCCGCCGATGTATTGATCCACCGGCAACCATTTTTGCGCCGCAGACTTGTCCACCATGCCGGTATCGCATTGCGGGCTGGTGTAGCGCGCGTAGTACCAGCTCGATTCGACGAAGGTGTCCATCGTGTCGGTCTCGCGGCGTGCTTTGCCGCCGCAAGTGGGGCAGGTGCATTCGTAGAACTCCGGCATCTTCGCCAGCGGCGAGCCTGCGCCATCCGGCACCACGTCCTCGGGCAGTACCACCGGCAACTGCTCGTCCGGCACGGCGACATCGCCGCAGCTTGGGCAATGGATGATGGGGATGGGGCAGCCCCAGTAGCGCTGGCGCGAGATGCCCCAGTCGCGCAGGCGGAACTGCACTTTCTTTTCGCCCAGGCCTTTGGCGCTCAAGTCGGCGGCGATGGCATCCACGGCTTGGACAAAATCCATTCCATCGTACTTTCCGGAATTGGTTAATACTCCGTAATCTGTATATGCCTTGTCCTCAACTCGCGCTTTAGCGTATGTCTCCTTTGCCTTTTCATCAGAAGGAGCAATTACCCATTTAATGGGCAACCCATTTTTATTTGCGAATTCATAATCCCGCTCGTCATGCGCCGGCACTGCCATCACCGCGCCTTCGCCGTAACCCATCAGCACATAGTTGCCGACCCACACCGGCACCTGTTCGCCGGTGAGCGGGTGGGTGACTTTGAGGCCGGTGTCCATCCCCTTCTTTTCCATGGTGGCGATGTCGGCCTCGGCCACGCCGCCCTGCTTGCATTCCTCG
>CAYTZF010000013.1:0-3028 GCA_964442265.1 uncultured Sideroxydans sp. | reverse complement strand
GAGTCGGTCGATGAAACTCTGGAAATTGCGCATGTCGGCCGGTGCCATGCCGTTTTTTTCGGCAGTCTCGAATTGTTGCTGGTAATCGTGCCGGTATTCCTGCAGGGCGGCCAGCCTCGACTGCGCAGTCTGCTCCTGATGGTTGAGTTTGCCGAGTTTGCGCGCGGCGGCATCGTTTTTCAGATGCGCCAGATTGAGCAGGGTGTCGAGCGGGAAGGGCTTGGTCATGCGGTTTCAACTCCTTCATCGGGCGCGAACAACGCGGTGAATTTTTCCTGGCCTGCGGCAAAGGGTTCGGTCTCGTACATGCCCTGGCGCAAAAACCTTTCCAGCGCAGGATAACGCGCAATCGCCTCGTCCAGCAACGGATCACTGCCGGCGACATAGGCGCCGACGCTGATCAGGTCGTGATTGCGCTGATAATGCGCGTACAACTGTTTGAAATGCTGCACCTGCGCGTAATGCGCCTCGCTCACCAGGTGGTTCATGGCGCGGCTGATCGAGGCTTCGATGTCGATGGCGGGGTAGTGGCCGGCGTCGGCCAGGCGGCGCGACAGCACGATATGCCCGTCGAGGATGGCGCGCGCGCTGTCGGCGATGGGATCCTGCTGATCATCGCCCTCGGTCAATACGGTATAGAACGCGGTGATTGAACCGCCGCCCAAGGCGCCGTTGCCCGCGCGTTCCACCAGTTGCGGCAGTTTGGCGAATACCGAGGGCGGATAACCTTTGGTCGCGGGCGGCTCGCCGATGGCCAGCGCGATCTCGCGCTGTGCCATGGCGTAGCGGGTGAGCGAATCCATGATCAGCAGCACGTTCTTGCCCTGGTCGCGGAAGTATTCGGCGATGGTGGTGGCGTAGGCCGCACCCTGCATGCGCATCAGCGGGCTGGTATCGGCGGGGGCGGCGACCACCACCGAGCGCGTCATGCCTTCCTTGCCGAGAATGTCGGTGATGAACTCTTTCACCTCGCGCCCGCGTTCGCCGATCAGGCCGACCACGATCACATCGGCGCTGGTATAGCGCGCCATCATGCCGAGCAGCACGCTCTTGCCGACGCCGGAACCGGCGAACAGTCCCATGCGCTGGCCGCGTCCGACGGTGAGCAGATTGTTGATCGCACGCACCCCGACATCCAGCGCGTCCTTGATGGCGGCGCGTTCCAGCGGATTGATCGGGCGGCTTTGCAGCGGTGCGCTGGTGCTTTCCGCCAGGGCGCCAAACGCGTCGAGCGGGCGTCCCGCGCCGTCCAGCACCCGCCCCAGCAGATGTTCGCCCACCGGCAGATGGCGCGCCAGATCGGCGGTGCGCCGCCGGTAACGGGCGGCTTGTCCCACTCTGATCGGCGCGCGCGCCGGTTCGGCAGGCACCACGCGCGCCCCCGGCACCAGTCCGTGCACATCGTTCTCCGGCATCAGGAACAGGCGGTCGCCGGCGAAGCCGACCACTTCCGCCTCGATGCGGTTTTGCGGCAATTCGATCCAGCAGGTGCTGCCCACCGCCATGCGCAGACCGACCGCTTCCATCACCAGTCCGGTGACCTTGGTCAGGCGACCGCTGACCTGCAGCGGTGCGCTTTGCATCACGGCTTCGCGATTGTTGCGCAAAGCGCTTAGCCAGTGTTCATGCGGCGGTAGCATCGTTGTTCTCCGTTGCTTCGCTAAGCAGCCACGGCGCATCCTGCCCCATCGCGGCGGTGACCCGTTGCCAGCGTGCGGCGAGCGAGCCATCGACCTCGCTGTTGGCCGTTTCCAGCCGCGCGTTGCCGCGTTCCATGCGCATGTCTTCCAGAATTTTCCAGCCGGAATGGGCGAGCTGTTCTCCCATCTGTTCGCGCACCAGCGCCGCATCCTGCGGATTGAGGATGATGTGCGCGGCCTGGTTGAATACCGGCAGGCTGCCGATCGCCTCGCGCACCATGGCCAACAGCAATTCTGGTTGCACCTTGAGCGACTGCTGGATCACCTGGCGCGCGACATCCAGCGCGAGCCCGGTGATTTCCTGCACTACTTTTTCATCCACTTGCTGTTGCAAAAGTACGGACAGTTCCTGCAGTCGCCGGGTGGCTGCCACCGCCTGCTGCATGCCCTCGGCATAGCCGCGTTGTTGTCCTTCGTTGTGGCCGGCCTGATAGCCTTCCTCGCGCACCTGTTGTTGCATCTGTTCCATCTCGTTCGCCGTCGGCAACTTGATTTGCTCGCGCGAGGTGGTAAAGGATGGCAGCTCCCAGCGCTGCCAGGCAGTGAGTTTTTCCGGCGCAGTGGCGGGCGTATCAGACATAGGCATCCTCGCCCTTGCCGCCGAGCACGATCTGGCCTTCGTCTGACAGGCGGCGCACCACCTTGAGGATTTCCTTCTGCTCGGCTTCCACTTCGCTCAGCTTGACCGGGCCCTTGGCTTCCAGATCCTCGCGCAGCATTTCGGCGGCGCGTTGCGACATATTCTTGAATATCTTCTCGCGCATTTCCTCGCTCGCGCCCTTGAGCGCCACGATCAGCGATTCGGATTGCACCTCGCGCAATACCAACTGGATTCCCCGGTCGTCCACTTCAAGAATATCCTCAAAAACGAACATCTCATCCGTGATTTTTTGCGCCAGCTCGGCATCCTGCGCGCGCACCGATTCAAGAATCGCTTCCTGGCTGCTGCCCAGGTAATTGAGGATCTCGGCGGCGGTCTTGATACCGCCGCGAATGCTTTTCTTCTGCATGGCATTGCCCGACAACAGCTTGGTCAGCACGTCGTTCAGCTCGTGCAATGCGGTCGGTTGCACGCTGTCCAGCGTGGCGATGCGCAACAGCACATCGTTGCGCGTGCGCTCGGTCAGTTTGGTGAGGACGGCAGAAGCCTGATCCGGCTCCAGATGCACCATGATGGTGGCGATGATCTGCGGGTGTTCGTTGGCGACCAGTTCGGCGACCGAGCCGGGGTCCATCCATTTCAGGCTTTCGATGCCGCTGGTGTCGCTGTCGTGCAGAATGCGGTCGAGCAGTCCCGCCGCCTTGTCGTCGCCCAGCGCCTTGTTCAG
>CAYTZF010000012.1:0-1575 GCA_964442265.1 uncultured Sideroxydans sp. | reverse complement strand
CCCTTGCAACCCTACGAACTTTTCATCGGCCTGCGTTACACCCGCGCCAAGCGCCGCAACCATTTCATCTCCTTCATCTCGCTGATCTCCATGCTGGGCATCGGCCTGGGGGTGATGGCGCTGATCGTGGTGCTGTCGGTGATGAACGGCTTCCAGCAAGAAATCCGCGCGCGCATCCTGGGCATCACGCCGCACCTGCAAGTAATGGGCACCAACGACGGATTGCGCGACTGGCAGGGTGTGCTGGAAACCGTCACCGCCCATCCGCAAGTGCGCGCCGCCGCACCCTATGTCAACGGTCAGGGCATGCTCTCATTCGAGGGGCGGGTGGAAGGCGTGATGGTGCGCGGCATGCTGCCCGATGCGGAACAGCGCCTGATCGGGCTGGGCGACAAAATGAAACGCGGCACGTTGCAAGACTTGCAGGCGGGCAGTTTCAGCATCGTGCTGGGGGTCGATCTGGCGCGCGCGCTGGGGGCGCGCGTCGGCGACAGCGTGCTGCTCATCACGCCGCAAGGGCAATTCACCCCGGCCGGCATGTTGCCGCGCCTGAAACAGTTTCGTGTGGCGGGCATCTTCGAGATCGGCATGGCGCCTTATGACAACGCGCTGGCGCTGATCCATCTCAACGATGCGCAAAAACTCTTCCGCATGGGAGAGTCGGTCAGCGGCATCAGCGGCAGCCTGCACGACCTGGATCGGGCGCCGCAGGTCGCGTCGGAACTGGAAAATACCCTCCCCGCCGGCAGTTGGGTTACCGACTGGACGCGCCAGAACGCCAACTACTTTGCCGTCGTCGCGATGGAAAAGAAGATGATGTTCATCATCCTGTCGCTGATCGTGCTGGTCGCCGCGTTCAACATCGTCTCCACGCTGGTGATGGCCGTCACCGACAAGCAGGCCGACATCGCCATCCTGCGCACCCTTGGCGCCTCGCCCGGCAGCATCATGCGCATCTTCATGGTGCAGGGCATGCTGATCGGCCTGATCGGCATGGGGTTGGGCGTGCTCGGCGGTGTGTTGCTGGCGCTCAACATCGGCACCCTCGTGCCCTTCATCGAACATCTTTTCGGCGTGCAATTTCTGTCCAAGGAGTTCTATTACATCAGCGAATTGCCGTCCGACCTGCAACAGGGCGATGTGCTGGTGGTGGCCGGCATGTCCTTCCTCATCAGCCTGATCGCCACGCTTTATCCGAGCTGGCGCGCGGCGCAGACGCAACCGGCTGAGGCATTGCGCTATGAATAAACAGGATGCGGGATCCGGGATTCAGGATTCGGGGATGGTGATCTCCTGCCGAGATCTGAAAAAAATCTACAGTCAGGGCACGCTTAATGTGCCGGTACTGAACGGGGTAAATCTCGATGTGGCGCGCGGAGAGCGGATCGCCATCGTCGGCGCTTCGGGTTCCGGCAAGAGCACCCTGCTACACCTGCTCGGCGGACTGGACAGCATCAGCGGCGGCAGCGTGAGCATCCTCGGCCGGGACGTCACCCGGATGAACGAAACGCAGCGCGGTGAAGTGCGCAACCGTTCGCTCGGCTTCGTCTATCAGTTTCATCATCTGCTGCCGGA
>CAYTZF010000011.1:0-15272 GCA_964442265.1 uncultured Sideroxydans sp. | reverse complement strand
CAAGGGGCCGACCAGGGTCAGGCTGGGAAGGCTGCGGGTAATCGTGGTGTCGCCGCCGTTCATGTTCATGAGCCCGCCACGATGAGCCAGCCCAAGCGCGTCCGCTCCGGGGTTGCAGTCTCCGGTCCAGAGAAAGACCTTCACCCGTTTTCCGGGCGGAGCCAAACGGGATTCGATGTAAGCCACCGACCCAGGAATTTCCGTTTGCAGGTCGAACGCATAACTCGGTATCGCCAGGCGGTAGCTCTTGCTGTCCCGGCTGTTCCCCGCTTTTCTCCACGAGAACGGGTGGGAGTAGGAATGGCTGGCGATTTCGACCTGGGGCTGGGCGAAGATGTCGCGCGCGATTTTTTCCAGGGCGGAAGAAAGCGCCGGATACAAGCCATCCGGGGAGATTTCGCCCTGAATGACGGAAATCGTCATCGGCAGCGCATATTTTTTAATGATCCGGTCGCGCAGCACCTTGGCGGCGTAGGGCGATCCGGGGAATTCCGCTTTGCTGGGAAAGCCGTCACCGTCCATGTGCACCATCAGCATGCGACGGCCGCTTTCCGTGGTTACGTCCGGCACAGGCATGTCAGGCAGTTTGAGGGCATTGCGCAGAAAATTAACGGGATCGATGATCCAGCGCAGGTTTTTGCCGGCATTGCGTTTCTCGATGCCGGGCAATTCAATCAGAACGTAAGGCTCCATGGCATAACCACCCCAGGTAGTCAGGCTGATGGCCGTCTGTTCTTCACCAGCCGCATTGGTCAGGGTAAGAAGCGGAGTGCCTTCTATGGTGGACAAAGGAAAAAAGGCACTACGATCCGGCATGGGCCGTGCTTCGAAGCCGACCATTTTCGCTTGCAGTGCGACGCGCAAGGGTGACCGGGCAGGTGTCGTCCCGGAAATTTTCAGGCCCAGTGCCGCGGTATAGGCCGGGTTGAACAAAAAACCGGTTTCACCCAGCAGGGCGACAGGAACGCCGGATTTGATTTGCCGGATGAGCCACCTTGCCAAGGGACGACTCTCCTTGCCGGGCAATTTGTCCAGCCACACGACAATCCCTGCATAACGGCCCTTGAGTGGGAAGTCGGGCAAGGGTTGGCGCGCATCCAGATATTCGGCGCCATAGCCCAGGTAATTGAGCGGCATGGTTGCAAACCGCAAAACTTTGGCGCCTTCCAGATCAAATTCAGTGTCGGCACTGTTATGGATCATCAAAATCTTGCGCGGCATCACTTCTATCCCGCCTACTCCCAGCAGATTCAGTTCCGGGTTGGATACCCATGGAATGAACCCAAGCTCGCGAATGCGGCCCGCAGTTTCGCGCGCAAGTTCACGCTGCTCGGGGGCAACGTAGTCGATCACCAACACGGGCAACCGGTATTCCTGGCGCACGAGATTGAGTTGCTCCAGCAACCAATCGCGATCTTTGTTCGATACGGTTTGATATTTTTTATGCGGCAGATTCCATCTCTGGAACAAGGACTCGGCGGCAACTGCAAAAGCCAGATCATGTACCTGCGGCAAAATTTCGAAGCCGCGATTGAAAATCAACCGGGACTGCGGATAGCGCCGTTTCACTGCGCGGATCGCAGCAACCAGACCGGCTTCCTGTCGAGTTCTTTCCTCGGTCGTTTGGGCATAAATCTGATAGGAATCGAGCGTATCCAGAAAAAAATCCCGATAGCCGGCATCCCATAACGGTTTAATCACGCGATCAACAAAAAAATCCGGCCATTCGCGCTGTGCCTGGTCAAGCACAATACTACCCCAGGCGGCATTTTTTCCCAGTTGCCAGGCGGCAGGAATGTCGGCGGCATAGGGTCGATCGGAGTCAACCTCGCCCAGGGAAACATAGGCAAACAATGCAGTGCGCCGGTTGGCAAAAGGCTTCGGGTCAGGCACATGCAACGGCTCCACCACGACCACATCGAACGCGTGCAACTCGTCCCACGGCGGATTGCTGCCGTAGAACAGCGCCACGCTGGTTTGCTCAGCCAACGCGAAGGAAGAGAACTGCAACAGTCCGATGAAAGCGAACAGATGAAGTCGCACAAAAAAAGATTGCAGGGAATTCAAGCGGTCGAATCCAGCAACTGTTTCAATCCGTCCCGCAAGGAGGTCATCTCCGGCGGATCGAGTTGTTCGAACATTTTATGTGGCAGGGTAGCGGAGTGACGAATGTCGCCTGATGCGGGCGGTTCATGCCGGATGACGGGCGTGCGGCCGGCGCATTCTGCCAGGGTTGCGATCAGTTCCAAAAGCGTCACGCTGTGGCCGGTTGCGATGTTGCATACGCCGTTCAGCGAGCTCTTCAGCGCGCGCAGATTCATTTGTGCAACATCCTTGACGAAAATGAAATCGCGCGTCTGGCCGCCGTCACCGAATACCCTCAGGTTTTCGTCTTGGCGGAGCGCGGCAGCAAATTTGCTGATGACCCCCGCGTAAGAAGACGATGGATCCTGGCGCGGTCCGTAAACGTTGAAGTAACGCTGCCCCAGCGATGAAGTTTGGAACAGCCCGCGATACAGCGCGGCATACTGGTCGTTGATGCTTTTTTCCAGCCCGTAAGGCGATAACGGCGCCACCGGTGAGGTCTCGCTCAAGGGCAATTGTTCCGGTGAGCCATAGACTGCCGCGCTGGAGGCGTACACGAATCTTTTGACTCCCGCGCGTCGCGCACTATCGAAGACGTTGAGAAATCCCTGAATGTTGTGCTGGCTGGAGGTGATGGGATCGGCCACCGAGGCGGGCACAGAAACTTGCGCCGCCAGATGTAGCACGTGAGTGATGTCCTTCATCGCACCGGCGACCGTTTCCGTGTCGCGAATATCCCCCTGGATGATTTCCAGCCGCGGATGATCGGGTAAATTGCTTTTTTTGCCGGTAGAGAAATTGTCCAGCACGCGCACTTTCGCGCCGTCAGCCAGCAATCCGTCCACACTGTGGGACCCGATAAAGCCGGCCCCGCCCGTTACCAGTACAAGCATTTTCACTGTCCTTTTTTAAAGGGTAAGCCCCCGACGCGCATTGCAGGCTTGATCAACTATCCGGTTGCGCGCATTGGGTAAATGTTGCGGCTGATTCTGCCGATTCTTTAGAGAGACACTGAAGTGTCTGAACCTTCCGGCAAAATTCAGGCGCAGCCATGGAGCGGCATTATCTATGAAGACCGCTTGTTGGCCTATATGCCATTTGGCCTATATGTCGCCCTATATTTGTGCCATGAGTTTTAATTGGATTCATTCAATTGGTTGCCATATTTTGCATTTGCACCCACCTTTTGTGTACATCATCGATGTGCGGAGTTTCCTGTCTTCTGACATATCCGATCGACCTATATACCTTCGCGCACTTATCCGGAGTGGCGAAAGCGGGGGTCAGCGATGCGCTTGTGCATCCAGCCCGTCCAGCACCATTTCCGCCGCGCGCAGTACCGCGCGTGCCTTGTTCTGCGTTTCCGTCCATTCGCTGTCGGGATTGGAATCGGCGACGATGCCGGCGCCCGCCTGCACGTACAGCATGTTGTCTTTCACCACGGCGGTGCGCAGCGCGATGGCGACATCCATGTCGCCGTTGAAGCCGAGATAGCCGACCGCGCCCGCGTAGATGCCGCGCTTGGAGGGTTCCAGTTCGTCGATGATCTCCATCGCGCGCACCTTGGCCGCACCGGAAACAGTGCCGGCGGGGAAGGTGGCCTTGAGCACGTCCATCGCGCTCAAGCCCGGTTTCAGTTTCGCCTCGACGTTGGAGACGATGTGCATTACGTGCGAGTAGCGCTCGATTACCATTTTGTCGGTGAGTTTGATTGTGCCGTGTTCGGCCACGCGGCCGATGTCGTTGCGCCCGAGATCGATCAGCATCAGGTGTTCCGCCAGCTCTTTCGGGTCGGCCAGCAATTCTTCCGCGAGGCCGGCATCCTGTTGCGGTGTCTTGCCGCGCGGACGGGTGCCGGCGATGGGGCGCACCGTGACGGTGTCGTTTTCCAGCCGCACCAATATTTCCGGCGAGGAGCCGACGACGTGGTGATCGCCCATGTTGTAATAGAACATGTAGGGTGACGGGTTGATGCTGCGCAGCGCCCGATAAAGCGACAAGGGCGGGGCCAGGAAGGGTTGCGCCATGCGTTGCGACAGCACCACCTGCATGATGTCGCCGTCGAAGATATAGCGCCTGGATTTTTCCACCGCGGCCTTGAAGGCGGCCTCGCCGAATTCCGATTGCGCTGCGGTGCGCGGCACGGGCGGCGCAAACGGAATATCGACGGGCAGGCGCAGCAGGCCGACCAATTCGCGCAGGCGTTCGCGCGCCACGGTGTAGGCATCGTCCCGCGCCGGATCGGCATACACGATGAAGGTCAGCTTGCCTGATAAATTATCGACGACCGCCAGTTGCTCGGTGAGCATGAGCAGAATATCCGGCGTGCCCAGCGTGTCTGGCTTCTGCGTGGCGGCCAGGCGCGGTTCGATGTAACGCACGGTGTCGTAGCCGAAGTAACCCGCCAGACCGCCGGTGAAGCGCGGCAGATCGGGCAGCGGCGCGACCTTGAAGCGCGCCTGGTATTCGCTGATGTAGTCCAGCGGATTTGCTACTTCCTGTATGGTCTCGCCCGCTGCGGTGGTCAGTGTGACCTGGTTGCCGCGCACGCTGATGCGGGTGGTGGCAGGCAGGCCGATGAATGAGTAACGCCCGAAACGCTCGCCGCCTTGTACCGATTCCAGCAAGTAAGAGAAGGGACGGTTGGCGAGCTTCAAATAGAGCGACAGCGGCGTATCGAGATCGGCGAAAGTCTCGGCAACCAGCGGAATGCGGTTGTAGCCTTGGTTGGCTAAAGCGTGAAACGCTTGTTCGGTGATGGGATGCAACATGAAAATCTCCTGTGAATTTGTAGGTCGGGATTCATCCCGACAGCGGGTTATGTCGGGATGAATCCCGACCTACATATCAGCACCATCGCCGATCAGGAAGATTTTTCAGTGTCATGTTCATGCTCGTTGAATCAGCGGCAAAACGCCGGTCAGATCGGGAATCACGGCATCCGCGTTGAGTGTCTCCACCGGCTCGCCGTGATTGTAACCGTAAGTCACACAAAAGACGGGGCAGCCTGCGGCACGCGCAGCCTGCGCGTCGCTGAGCGAATCGCCGACCAGCAACAGTTGTTCGATCGGGCAATCGAAGTACTTCGCCGCATGCAGCAGGGGCAGCGGGTGCGGTTTTTTCTCCGGCAGCGTGTCGCCCGCCAGCACGATATCGAAATACCGGGCCATGCCGATGCCTTTGAGCAGTGGCTGGGTGTAGCGTTTGACCTTGTTGGTGATACAGCCCAGGCGGAAGCCCGCCGCCTTCATTGCATCGAGTCCCTTGAGCACATGCGGGAACGGTTTGCTTTCGAGCAATAACCCACTGTAATGCTTCTCGAAGATAGGCAGCGCAGGGTCGAACAAGGCTGCGTCCGGCTCGGCATGCATGTCGCCGGTGAGCGCGCGCTTCACCAACCAGTGGATACCGTTGCCGATGTAACTCATCAGCAGATCCTGCGACACGGGCGGGCGTCCCATGTCGCGCAACATGCGGTTGGCTGCTTCCGCCAATTCCGGCGCGGTATGCAACAGCGTGCCGTCGAGATCGATGACGATGGCTGAGACGGATAGCGGAAACTGCTTGAACAACATTGGATATGCCTCTAACACTTTGTCATTCCGGCGCAGGCCGGAATCCAGTGCTTTAAATTAACTGGACACCGGCCTGTGCCGGTGTGACGGCAAAATCACTTCCCGGCTTTGGCCAGCTCCGCACGCAGTTCGCCGATGACGGTGTCGTAGCGGTTCTTGTCGTTCTCGTTGCGCTTGCTGAACACGGCCGAACCGGCGACGAAAGTGTTGACGCCGGCTTCGGCCACTTCCCTGATGTTGGCCGGGCCGACGCCGCCGTCGATTTCCAGGCGGCAGTTGAATTTCCCCGCATCGATCATCTTGCGCACGGCGCGCGCCTTGTCCAGCACGTAAGGGATGAACTTTTGCCCGCCGAAACCGGGGTTGACCGACATCAGCAGCACCATGTCCAGCTTGGGTAGCATGTATTCCAGCACGTCCAGCGGTGTGGCCGGGTTGAACACCAGGCCGGCCTTGCAGCCGCTTTCCTTGATCAGGCCGATGGTGCGGTCGATGTGCTCGGAGGCTTCCGGGTGGAAAGTAATGTAGGTCGCGCCCGCCTTGGCGAAGTCGGGGATGATGCGATCAACCGGCTTGACCATCAGGTGCACGTCGATCGGCGCGGTCACGCCGTGCTTGCGCAGCGCTTCGCACACCAAGGGTCCGATGGTCAGGTTGGGCACATAATGATTGTCCATCACGTCAAAGTGCACGATGTCCGCGCCGGAGGCGAGCACGTTATCGACTTCCTCGCCAAGGCGGGCAAAGTTGGCGGAAAGAATCGAAGGGGCGATCTGGTAGTCCATGGTTTGATCCTCGTGGGTTGGAAAAGTGAACCCGCATTCTAACCGAAAGTTGACTTTTTTATTCGATGCGTCCTTGTCATGCCGGCCAAAATACGGTGAAATGGCGCGGTGCAAAATTCTTCCCTCTATCGCGTCCGCATCGCCGTCCAGGTGCGCTATCTGGCCGACCAATCGGACGAGGCCGACAACCGTTATGTGTTCGCCTACACCATTACCATCAGCAATCAGGGCGACCGTCCGGTGCAACTGCTCAGCCGCCACTGGATCATCACCGATGCGAACCGTCATGTGCAGGAAGTGAAAGGCAAGGGCGTGGTCGGCGAACAGCCTGTGATCAAGCCGGGGCAAAGTTTTGAATACTCCAGCGGCTCGGTATTGGCGACGCAGGTGGGCACCATGTCCGGTAGTTACCGGATGCGGGAGACCGACGGGGGCGAGTTTGACGTGCCCATTCCGCAATTCGTGTTGAGCGTGCCGCGCACCCTGCATTGAGCATGAATCTGCACCGCATTCGTTCCGCCCTGATCGTCGTGGTTGCCGCGGTATGGCTTGCCGCCTGCCAGTCCGTACCGCCGCAGGAACCGCCCCCGCCTGCGGGCAAACCCTCTCTCGATTTTTTGCCAGCCGACTGGGCTGATCTGCCCGACTGGATGGCACAGGAATTGCCCGCTTCGTGGCCTGCGTTGCAGCAGAGCTGCAGCGCCCTGCGCCTGAAAACCAACTGGCTGCCAATCTGCGCCGCCGCAAAGGACATCGCGCCCGACGACGCGATGGCGCAGCGCACGTTTTACGAAACCTGGTTCACGCCCTATAAAGTCCTCAATCCGGACGGCAGCGACAGCGGCCTGATTACCGGTTATTACGAACCGCTGTTGCACGGCAGCCGCAAACGCGGCACGCGTTTTGCCTATCCGCTCTACGCGCCGCCGGACGACATGCTGGAAGTCGATATGGGCGAGCTTTATCCGGAATTTCGCGGCCGCATCGTGCGCGCCCGCCTGCAAGGCAAACGCGTGGTGCCGTATTTCAACCGCGCCGAGATCGAAGCCGGGCAGGCCGCCTCCTTGCGCGGACAGGAGCTGTTCTGGGTGGATGATCCGGTCGAATTGTTCTTTCTGCAGATACAGGGATCGGGCCGCATTCAACTGGAAGATGGCAGCCATGCCAAGGTTGGCTATGCCGCGCAGAACGGGCATCCGTACGCTTCCATCGGCAGGCGGCTGATCGACATGGGCGAATTGCTGCCGGAGCAGGCTTCGATGCAGGGCATCAAGAACTGGGTGGAGAAGAATCCGGCGCAGCTCGAAATCCTTCTCGGGCACAATCCCAGCTACATTTTTTTCCGCGAACTGCCGGACGGCATTTCCGGCCCGCTCGGCGCACTGGGCGTGCCGTTGACCAATGAATACAGTATTGCAGTCGATCGGCGCAGCATCCCGCTCGGGGTGCCGGTATTTCTCGCTACTACCCGACCAAACACCTCCAAGCCGCTCAATCGGCTGGTCTTTGCGCAGGACACCGGTGGCGCGATCAAGGGCGCGGTGCGTGCGGATTTCTTCTGGGGCTTCGGCGAACTGGCCGGGCATCAGGCGGGGCGCATGAAACAAAGTGGAAAGCTATGGGTGCTGTTCCCCAAAGGCACTGAACCTGCACTGAAATGACTTGACTCCATCAAGCATCCCGCTTCATCCCTTCACAAAATATATAGACCTTCCGTTACAAACAACTTTAGCTTGTCTGTGCAATTCATTGCTTTTTAAGTATATTTATATCGCATTAACTTCCTACGCTAACTCCTTGTCCTGAAAAGAAAAATCCCGTTTTTCCGCTTGACCCTTCCTAATATTTTCCATATAGTGGGTTCAAGTGGTAAAAAGTGGGAAAAAATGGGAGGCAAAGGGGTTCCATGTTCCAAGGGGCGGCACAATTCAATCTGGATGGCAAAGGCAGGCTGACGATACCGGCGCGGTATCGCGACATGCTGCAGGTCCATTGCGCGGGTCAGTTGGTGCTGACTGCCGATGCGGACGGCTGCCTGCTGCTCTATCCCCAGCCTGAATGGCAACCTATCCGCGAAAAGCTGATGAAGCTTTCCGCGCTCAATCCAAAGATTCGCGCCCTGCAGCGCTTCCTTGTCGGTCATGCGGAAGAGGTGGCAATGGACGGGGCGGGGCGCGTGTTGATTTCCGCGACCCTGCGCGATTACGCCAAGCTGGACAAGCGCGTGATGCTGGTCGGCCAGGGCAACAAATTCGAACTGTGGGATGAAGAGCGCTGGCAGGCGCAATACGAAAAGATGACCAGTTTTTCGCTGGACGATCTGCCGCCGGAGCTTGAGGGCTTTACCTTGTGAGCGAGATGTTCGCGCATGCGACCGTCTTGTTGAACGAAGCGGTCGAAGCGTTGCAGGTGAAGCCGGACGGCGTGTATGTGGATGGCACGTTCGGGCGCGGCGGGCACAGTCGCCTGATATTGGAAAAGTTGGACGAGCACGGCAGGTTGATTGCGCTGGATAAAGACCCGATGGCCGTCGCGGCGGGCAAGACGATAGCCGATGCACGTTTTCAGATGGTGCACAGCGGCTTCGAACATCTGGGTGCAGTGTTGCACGAACTGGGTGTCGAAAGCGTCGATGGGGTGTTGCTGGATTTGGGGGTGTCGTCGCCGCAACTGGACGATGAGCAACGCGGTTTCAGTTTCCGTTTTGATGCGCCATTGGACATGCGCATGGATACAAGTCGGGGGCAGACGGCGGCGGAGTGGCTGGCTGCAGTGGATGAGAGCGAACTGGCGGAGGTGATACGTGATTACGGCGAAGAACGGTTTGCTAGGCAGATTGCAAGGGCGATTGTTGCTGCGCGCCAGGAACGGGCGCTCCTTACCACGCTCCAGCTGGTTGATGTCGTCGCGCGCCGCGTGCGCACGCGTGAACCGGGGAAAAACCCGGCCACCCGCACCTTTCAGGCTATACGGATTTATCTCAATCGCGAACTCGAGGAACTCGAGAACGTGTTGCCGCAATGCGTGGGCCATCTGAAAGCGGGCGGGCGCATGGCGGTCATCAGTTTTCACTCGCTGGAGGATCGTATCGTGAAGCGCTTTATGCGTGACATGGCGCAGGGCGACAAGCTGCCAAAGAGCGTGCCAATCCGCGCCGCCGATGTGCCGCAGGGGAGCTTGCGATTGGTCGGCAAGGCGATCCGCGCCTCGGCGGCCGAGGTGGCGGCCAATCCGCGTGCGCGCAGTGCGGTGTTGCGGGTGGCAGAACGCTTGTCATGAAAAATTTCGCACAGCGATTCGTTTGGCCCCTCTCCCTCCGGGGGAGGGTTCCACCCGCAGGGGGTAGGCCGTGGTTGTACGGGGCTGAAGCCCCAACAACACACGCACGGGCGGGGGAGAGCATAGCGATGGGAGGCGCCAGTGGCTAGGCTGGATGCGTTGCTTCTGTTCCTGGCAATCGCTTGCGCGTTGGGTGTTGTGACCTCACAACACAAGGCGCGCAAGCTGTTTGTGGCATGGCAAAACGAGAAGGAGCGTGCGCAGCAAATGGAAGTGGAATGGGGCAAATTGCAGTTGGAGCAAAGCACCCTGGTGGCACCGGCACGGGTGGAGAAAATTGCGCGCGAACAATTGCAGATGCAGTGGCCTTCCGATGAGCAGATTCGCCGTGTGCGCGACAATGCCGTGTCCGGGGTGAGACCGTGAATTACGCCTGCCTGCCGCAGACTTCCGCGCAGATTGCGTTGCCCGCCTGGCGCGCCCGCACCCTATTCTTCCTGCTTTTGCTGGGGATGATTGCGCTGATGGCGCGCGCTTTCTTTTTGCAAGGAATGCACACCGACTTTTTGCAGCAAAAAGGTGATGCGCGTTATGCGCGTGTGGTCGAGGTGCCGGCGCATCGCGGTATGATTACCGACCGCAACGGCGAGCCGCTGGCGATCAGCACGCCGGTCGACTCGGTCTGGGCCAGTCCGCCCGATGTGGTCGCCGATATCGCGCAACTGCGCCAATTGGCGCGCCTGCTCGACACGAGTGCGGGCAATCTGAAAGTGCGTTTGGCCGATACCTCGCGCGAATTCGTCTATCTGCAACGGCAACTGCCGCCCGATCAGGCGCGCCGGGTGATGGCGCTGGGTATTCCGGGCGTGTCGCTGCAGCACGAATATCGCCGTTATTATCCCGGTGGAGAAGTTGCCGCGCATCTGCTCGGGTTTACCGATGTGGACGACAACGGGCGCGAGGGGTTGGAGCTGGCATTGCATGACGTGCTGCGCGGCAAGCCGGGCAGCCAGCGCGTGATCAAGGATCGGCGCGGGCGCATCGTGGAAGACGTGGCCAGTTTGCGCGCGCCCAAGAAGGGGCGCGATGTGGCGTTGAGCATCGACAGCAAATTGCAATTCATCGCTTTCCGCGAGATCAAGCGGGCCGTCATCGAACATGCAGCCAAAGCCGGTTCTATCGCGGTGCTCGACGCCAAAAGCGGCGAAGTGCTGGCGCTGGCCAACTGGCCGGCATTTAACCCGAATAACCGCACCCGGCCGGCCAGTGCCGCGATGCGCAACCGCGCGGTGACCGATTTGTTCGAGCCGGGTTCGACTATGAAGCCGTTTGTCGTGGCGACCGTGCTGGAAGAGGGGAAATTCAAGCCGGAGTCGAGGGTTGATACCGGCAACGGGACGCTGGTCCTGAGCAACCGTACCATCCATGACACGCATCCCGCCGCGTTTATGTCGGTGTCCGAAGTGTTGCAGAAATCGAGCAATGTCGGCGCGGCCAGGCTGGCATTGTCGCTGTCGCCGCAAGTGTTCTGGAACCATCTGCGCCAGTCCGGTTTTGGCGGCGAAACCGGCTGCGGCTTTCCCGGTGAAGCGAACGGCAAGCTGCGCAGTTACCAAAGTTGGCGCCCGATCGAGCAGGCCACCATTTCCTACGGCTACGGGATTTCGGTCAATCTGCTGCAGTTGGCGCGCGCTTACACCGTGTTTGCCAACGATGGCGAACTGAAACCGGTCAGTTTGCTCAGGCAGGATGCGCCGCCGGATGGAAGCCGCGTCTATTCCGCAAAAACCGCGCGCGCGGTGCGCGCCATGCTGGAGCTGGTGGTGCAACCGGGCGGCACCGCGCCGCTGGCGCAGATTCCCGGTTATCGCGTGGCGGGCAAGACCGGCACCGCGCACAAACTGATGAACGGCAAATATGTCGATCGCTACATCGCCTCCTTCGTCGGCATGGCGCCGGCCAGCAATCCGCGCCTGATTGTGGCGGTGATGCTGGATGAGCCGGGCGGCAAGGAATACTACGGCGGGCAACTGGCGGCTCCGGTGTTTGCCGGGGTGACGGGAGCCGCGCTGCAAGCGCTGGATGTGCCCTACGATGCGCCGCTGGACAATGTAATGCCGAACCCCGGGCCGGTGGCGGGAGAAGAAATATGAACGCGCGGCGACTCGATGAGTTGATCAGCCTTGGTGTTGAAATCAACCGGCTGGTGGCGGACAGTCGCGACGTGCGGGCGGGCGACACCTTTGTGGCTTATCCGGGAGAGCAGTCCGACGGACGCCGCCACATCGCGCAGGCCATCGCGCGCGGCGCCAATGCGGTGTTGTGCGAGGCGCGCGATCTGCAATGGGATGCGACCTGGCGCGTGCCTCATCTGGCTTTGCACGATCTGCGCCAGCAGGCCGGATTCATCGCCGACCGTATCTATGGCCAACCGTCGCGCCGGCTACGGATGGTCGGCGTGACCGGCACCAACGGCAAGACCTCGATCAGCCACTGGCTGGCAAAATCCGTTTCCGCACTGGATCAGAAATGCGCGCTGATCGGCACCCTCGGCAACGGTTTCCCCGATGCTCTGCAGGCGGGCGCGAACACCACGCCTGATGCGCTGAAGGTGCATGAACTGCTGGCGCAATTCGCCCGACAGGATGCGCAGGCGACGGTGATGGAGGTTTCCTCGCACGCGCTGGCGCAGGGGCGGGTCAACGGGGTGCACTTCGATGTGGCGCTGCTCACCAATCTGACGCGCGACCATCTGGATTACCACGGCGACATGCAGCACTACGCAACCGCGAAGCGGCGGCTGTTCGACTGGGATCAACTCGGCCATGCCGTCCTCAATCTGGATGATCCATTCGGGGCGGAACTCGCCGGGCAGTTGCGCGCGGGCAGTGCGGAAGTGGTTGGCTACGGCCTGCGGCAAGAATCGCTGGAACTGGCGCGGAATCTGGGCCTGCGTGGGGTGCACGGGGAGGTGCGGCGGGCGGATGCGCAAGGGTTGGAAATTTTGTTGCATACCAGCTGGGGCGAAGCTGAACTGGATAGCCGTCTGCTTGGTCGCTTCAACGCCTCCAATCTGCTCGGTGCGCTTGCAGTGTTGCTGGTCAACGAAATACCGATCGACGCTGCCGTGCGTGAACTTGGCCTGCAGAGAGCAGTGGCGGGGCGCATGCAGGCCATGGGCGGGAAGGAGGCGCCGACGGTGGTGGTCGATTACGCCCACACCCCGGATGCGCTGGAGAATGTGCTGGGCACCCTGCGCGAAGTGTGCGCGGCGGACGGGCGTCTGATCTGCGTGTTCGGCTGCGGCGGCGACCGCGATCGCGGCAAGCGTCCGATGATGGGCAAGGTCGTCGACCGTTTTGCCGATGTGCGCATCCTCACCAACGACAATCCGCGCAGCGAAGCGCCCGCTGCCATCATCGACGAGATCGCCGCCGGCATGGCGGGGGAATACCAGGTGATCGAAGACCGTGCCCGGGCCATCAGCGAAGCGATCGCGGGCGCGCGGGCGTGCGACACCGTGCTGATCGCGGGCAAGGGGCACGAGGATTACCAGGAGATCGCCGGCGTGCGCCAGCCTTTCTCCGACAGCGAGATCGCGCAGCGCGCCTTGAGCGTCTGGACACCGAAGGAAAGGTGGCCGACATGATGTCGCTCTCGCAAATCGCCCCGATTCTTCAGGGACGCATCGAAGGCGACGATGCGCAGTTCACTGCGGTATCCACCGACACCCGCACGATCGTGCCGGGTGATCTGTTCATTGCGCTCAAGGGCGAGCACTTCGACGGTGCGAAGTTCGTTGCCGAGGCGTTGCGCGCAGGCGCAGTCGCCGCCGTGGTCAGCACGGCGGGCCGCAAGCCGATGCAACCAATCCTGAATCCCCAATCCCCCATCCTGGTTGTGGCAGACACGGGACTCGCCCTCGGTCAGCTTGCCGCGCATTGGCGCGGGCAATTCGATATTCCGCTGGTGGCCATCACCGGCAGCAACGGCAAGACCACGGTGAAGGAGATGCTGGCGGCAATTCTGCGCCAAAAGATTCAAGACGATCTTCACGATGGCTCCCTCGCCCTCCGGGAACGGGTTGGGGAGAGGGAACACCCGGAAGATGTCGGCCAATTCGTATTGGCCACCCGGGGCAATTTCAACAACGACATCGGCCTGCCGCTTACGCTGCTCAAGTTGCGCGACCCGCATCGCTACGCGGTGATCGAGATGGGCATGAACCATCCCGGCGAGATCGACTATCTGACCCGCATCGCGCATCCCGATGTGGCGCTGATCAACAATGCCAGCGGTGCGCATTTGCAGGGATTGGGTTCGGTGGAAGGGGTGGCGCGCGCCAAGGGCGAAATCTTCGCCGGGCTGGCTGCACAGGGCACGGCGGTCATCAACGCCGACGATCCGTATGCGGCATTGTGGCGCACGCTGGCCGGCCAACATGAAGTGCTGGATTTTTCCCTGACACGTGCCGCTGTCGTGCGCGGTTCATGGCGCGCACAGGGTTACGGCGGCGAGCTGCATCTCGACACACCCGCCGGCGAGTTGCACATCGCCTTGCAAGTGCCGGGCGAGCACAACGCGCGCAACGCGCTGGCGGCGGCAACCGCCGCAGTGGCACTGCGGGTTCCGCTGAGCGCCATCGCCAAAGGCCTGGCAGCTTTTGGCGGTGTGGCCGGCCGCCTGCAACACAAAGCGGCGCAGCGCGGCGCAACGCTGATCGATGATACCTACAACGCCAACCCGGCTTCGATGCACGCTGCGCTGGAAGTGCTGGCGCAGACCGCTGGCAAGCGCATCTTTGTGCTCGGTGATATGGGCGAGCTGGGCGACGATGCAGCGCGG
Organism: uncultured Sideroxydans sp.; assembly: GCA_964442265.1. Classification (GTDB taxonomy): domain Bacteria; phylum Pseudomonadota; class Gammaproteobacteria; order Burkholderiales; family Gallionellaceae; genus Sideroxyarcus. The sequence goes on along the minus strand of CAYTZF010000011.1, from coordinate 703 downwards.
TTCCATCGCGAGATCGGCATCACCGCGCGCGAACTGGGAATCGAACGGCTGCTGGCGCTAGGCGCATTGAGTGCGCAGGCGGTGCAGGCGTTCGGTCCGGGGGCAGAGCATTTTGCCGAGATCGAAGCCCTGCAACGACAACTCACGGCGGAACTGGACGCGCAGACCACGGTGCTGGTGAAGGGGTCGCGCTTCATGAAAATGGAACGGGTCGTGCAGGCCTGCGCGACTGCACAGGAGGAAACATGCTGCTCGCACTAGCTCAATGGCTGGCTGATGATATCCGCACTTTTGCGGTGTTCAACTACATCACGCTGCGTGCGGTGCTGGCGGCGATGACCGCACTGGTCATTTCCTTCCTGCTGGGGCCGTGGACGATCCGCAAACTGGCGGCGATGAAGATCGGCCAGTCGGTGCGCAGCGATGGGCCGCAGACCCATCTGGTGAAAGCGGGCACGCCGACCATGGGCGGCGCGCTGATCCTGATGTCGGTTTCCATCACCACCCTGCTGTGGGGTGATCTGCATAATGCCTATGTCTGGGTGGTGCTGCTGACCACGCTCGGGGTCGGCGCCATCGGCTGGGTGGACGATTACCGCAAAGTCGTGCATCGCAATCCGGACGGGCTGTCGGCGCGCAGCAAGATGTTCTGGCAATCGCTGATCGCGCTGGCGGTCGGTTTCTATCTTTGGCAGCACGCCAC
>CAYTZF010000010.1:0-13105 GCA_964442265.1 uncultured Sideroxydans sp. | reverse complement strand
TACAACGGATTCACCACAGGGGGGGCGGGAATCTCCGATATCAACGGTGTCGCCGTGCCCGGGCTGGGCAGTTACAACGCCAGCGTCGTCATCGCCAACGAGGCGTTCAACGGCATTGCGGCAGCCAGCGCGGTGCGCATCACGGTGACCGTGACCGATCCCGAAACCAACCCGATTGTCATCGACGGTTACAGGACGGCTTACTGATGAGCGATACGCAAACTTTAACGGATACGAGTGGGGGCTGGAATCAAAAAGCGCTCCCTCATCCCCAGCCCTTCTCCCGTGGGGCGAAGGGGGTGAACTCCCTCTCCCGCCGGGAGAGGGTTGGGGTGAGGGAAAGCGGTTTCACTCTCGTCGAAATGGTCACCGTGATCGTTATCACCGGTATCATCGGCGGCATCGTGGCGAGCTTCATCAAGGCGCCGGTGCAGGGCTATATCGATAGCGTGCGCCGCGCCGAATTGACTGACATTGCCGACACCGCCGTGCGCCGCATGGCGCGCGATATTCGCACCGCCGTGCCGAACAGCGTGCGCATCGCCAACTGTGGTGCGACACCCTGTGTGGAATTCCTGCCGACCAAAGACGGCGGGCGCTATCGTGCCGACACGCCGGGCAACGTGCTGAATTTTGGGGTGGCGGATGGCAGCTTCGACATCGTCGGCACGGCGATCAACTTTGCGGCGAATGATTTCATCGTCATCGGCAGCACGCAGTCGGATGGCAATCCGCCCTACAGCACCGCGGCGGCGGGTATCTTGCGGGCATACACCGGTGTGGCCGGGGCACAAACGAGCGTCAATTTCAACGCGACGGCCTTGCCGGTCTGGGCGGAGTTGCCGTCGCAGCGCTTCGATGTGGTGGATGGTGCGCAGCAGGCGGTAACCTATGCGTGCGAAAACTTGGGGACGGATGCCAACGGGGAGGGGACGGGGCAGCTCAGACGCTATGCCGGGTACGGTTTTAATGCGGCGCAGGCCAATCCGCCGGTGGGGGGTGCGAGCGCGATCCTTGCCGACAGGGTGAGTGGCTGCGCGATCGTTTATGATTTGCCCAGCCAGCGTTTTGGTCTGGTGTCTGTGCGCCTCACGCTGACCCGCAGCAACGAAAGCGTGAGCCTGTACAACGAAATTCATGTGAACAACGCGCCATGAGAACGAATCATCCAGCCCGTGTGAACGAGAGTTGCTGCCGTGCCTAAACTCTACGAATACTTTGGCTTGGTCGTCATGTTTTATGCAAACGAACATGAGCCTATTCATGTGCATGGCAAGTTTCAAAGCCGCGAATCGCGCGCGGAAATTATTCTGGTGAATGGTGAGGTTGCAGAAATTCGATACAGCAGAGTGAGCGGGCGCGCATCGCTGGGTGAGAATGAAATGCGATATTTCGAGGAGTTGGTGGCCGCGCGCGCAACGGAAATCGTGAGCAAGTGGATCGACTTTTTTGTTTTACATAAATCCATCGTGCCCGAGCACATCACAAGGAGGCTCAAATGACACCTGAGATCATCAACATCGTTTCTGCCATACAAGCGGGTGACTTTGGCATCCGTTTAACTTTTGACGATGGCACTGTGCAAACAGTCGATTTCAAGCCTTTTCTGTTGCACGCGCGACATCCCGAAATTCGCCGGTGGCTTGATCCTCAACGTTTTGCGTCATTCCGTCTTGAAAACGGGGAATTGATTTGGGGCGATTTCGATCTGTGTTTTCCCATGATTGATTTGTACCGCAATCAGATCGAGCACAATGCACACATGGAAATCGCCGCATGACCAACAGGACGAATACAGTCAAAGTGATGCGGAAAAAAAGGAAAAAACTTCAGCGCGGCTTCAGCATCGTCACCGCCATCTTTCTGTTGGTGGTGCTGTCATTCCTCGGCGTCGCAATGGTGACGTTCTCTGCCGCGCAGCACCAAAGTTCGGCGCTGGACGTGATGGGCTCGCGCGCGTATCAGGCGGCGCGTGCCGGTATTGACTGGGCGGAGTATCAGGTCGCGACCAGTCCGGTCAGTGCAGCCGCCGCTACAGTGTGTGCCACCAACTTTGCGGCAGGCAGTTTGGGGGGCACGCTGTCACCCTTTACGGTGACGGTGAATTGCGTACCGACTGCATATATTGAAGGCGCATCAACCATCTGGATTTACGATGTCATCGCCACTGCCTGTGCCGATCCTGTGTGCCCCAATCCCGCGCCCGGCCCGAATTACATCGAGCGCATGATTAGTGTGAAGTTGGGCAGGTAAGAGATACTCTCAACCAGGGGGTGTCTCTAAAATTCAATGTGTATTGAGCGAAATGATGCGAACCCGGACGGAAAAAACGGGGGTGTCTGAAATTCGCCAAGAAAATGCCGGAATTACGGCAGTTAGCTGGAAAAATATCCTTGACAGCAATGGGTTGGTCGATTAAGTTCGCGCGGATTATGCAAATGCCACAATTATTTTCCTTGTTTAACCGCAGCAGCCGCGAAACCGGTTGGATTTCTGTGTCCTTTGGCAACAAGGGAGTGTATATCGCGCAAGCCAAGTATGTGGGTGCTCGCCCGCAAGTGACGCGATGCGCGTTTTACCCTGCCAACGAGGTCAATTCCGCCACCCTGGAAAAGATTCGCAAAGAGGCGCAACTCGAAGGCGGTCGCTATACCACGGTGCTGTCGTCCAACGAGTACCAGTTGCTGATGGTGGAGGCGCCCAGTGTGCCGGTGGACGAGCTGAAGACAGCGATACGCTGGAAGATCAAGGACTCGTTGAGCTACCACGTGGATGACGCCACAATTGACGTGTTGCAGATCCCCGCCGGCAAATACGGCAGTGATCGTCCGCAATCGCTGTACGCGGTGGCAGCCTCCAACGAGACCATCCGCAAACGCATCGCGCTGTTTGAAAAAGCCCGGATTGATCTGGCGGTGATCGATATCGCCGAGACATCGCAGCGCAACATCGCGGCCTTGTTCGAAACGGAGGGGCGCGGTTTGGCGTTGCTGGCATTCGATGATGAAGGCGGGTTGCTGACCATGACCAGTGAGGGCGAATTGTTTCTGGCGCGGCGCCTCGACATCTCTCTCGGCCAGTTGACCGATGCGGATGAAGGGATGCGCCAGCAATATCAGGATCGGGCGGAATTGGAAGTGCAGCGCTCGCTGGATTATTTCGACCGCCAGTTCCACCATATTCCGCTGGATCGCCTGCTGGTTTCCGTGCCGGCAGAATCCACGCTGGTGCAATCGCTCTCGGACAATCTGGATCTGCAAGTCGGGGCGCTGGATCTGGCACAAGGTATGGATATCGTCGGGGTGCCGGAATTGGCTGACCGCGAATTCGCCTGCTATGCCCTGCGTGCGCTGGGTGCCGCGCTGCGCCAGGAGAAGAAGGCGCTATGAGCCAGCAGATCAACCTGTTCAACCCGATCTTCCTCAAGCAGAAGAAATATTTCTCCGTGGCAACGATGCTGCAAATGCTTGGCCTGATCGTGCTGGGATCAATCGTGTTCTATGGTTACGCGTGGTATCAGGTGCAGCAGATGGACAAGCAGACACAAGAAATGACCCGGCGCTACGAAGCGGAGCAGAAACGGCTGCTCAACTATGCCGACGAATTTTCGCCCCAGCGCTCAAATCGGATGTTGAGCGATGAATTGAAGATGCTGGAAGCACAAGCAGTCGCGCAGGGCAATGTGCTGGAGATACTCAATAGTGGCGCAATCGGCAATACCCGGGGCTATTCGGAATACCTGCGGGCGTTCGCCCGGCAATCGGTTAGCGGCCTGTGGCTCACCGGGTTCGAGCTCAAGGGCGGCGGCGCGCAGATCAGTCTGCAAGGCGCGGTGACGAACCCGCAGTTGCTGCCGACTTATATTCGGCGCATGAACAGGGAGGCGGTGATGCGCGGCAAGTCGTTCTCGGCGTTGCAGATGAAGCGCCCCGCAACGGCCGACGGCAAGGATTTAATCCCCGCTTATGTCGAGTTCAGCCTGCAATCGACCGCAACAGAAGGAGCGGTAAAGTGATGCGCGAACGCTTGCTTCAATTCATCGGCAAAGTGGACGCCATGTCGTTGCGCGAACGCGCACTGATCTTTGCCGCCGCCGTCTTTGCCCTGGTATCGCTGATCAATGCATTCTTTATTGACCCCTTGTTGGCACAGCAGAAGCTCATCTCGTCGCAAGTGGTGCAACAGCAGGAAAGGATGAAAGAGGTGCAGGCCCAATTGAACGAACTGCTGGCGGCCAAGCAGGCCGATGAACATTCGCCGCAGCGCGAGCGTGTGCGCCAGCTGCGCGAACAGATCGGCCAGGGCGACGCCTACCTGAAAGAGACACAGGGCAGGCTGGTGCCGCCGCAGCGGATGGCGGTTGTGCTGGAGCAGGTATTGAGCAGGAATACGCGCCTGCAATTGGTGGCGTTGAATACGCTGCCGGCATCGTTGTTCATCGAGCCAGCCGCAGATGGGCCGGCTGGCGAGCCCGCCGTTGAGGGCACAGTCAAGCCCGCCGGGACTGAAACACAGATCTACAAACATGGCGTGGAGATGACCGTACGCGGCAGTTACGCCGATCTGCTGCAATATCTTGCCGCCCTGGAAAAGCTGCCAACGCAGATGTTCTGGAGCATGGCCAAAATGAATGTGGTGAAATATCCGGAGGCGGAATTGACCCTGACGCTGTACACCTTGAGCCTGGATGAGACATGGCTGCAAATTTGAAGCGCGCCCTGAAGAATCTGCTGTGGCTGACCGGAGGCATGGTGTGCTTTACCGGCATGCCGCTTGCGGCAGACCAACTGGCCGACCCGACGCGGCCGGCGATCGGGCTGGTTCCCGGCTTGCCCGGCGAGGGCTATGGCGCGAATCAGAGAGCATCCGCCCCCGATTTGCAATCGGTGATCCTTTCGCGCAAGCGCGAGGCGGCCATCATCAAGGGCACCGAAGTCGGGTTGGGAGAAAAGTACGGTGATGCCGTGCTGACCCAGGTGAGCGAGACCTGTGTCGTGCTGACGGGGCCGCAGGGGCGTCGAGTGATGCATCTGTTTCCGACGGTGAACATGAGCAAGGACGAGTTGGCCTGCGTCAAACGCCAGGCGTTGCAGCCAATCAGGAAGCCGGCAAACAAAACCAAAAAAATTACCAAAGCCAAGTCCGTGAAGCGTGCGGTGGTCTGTGCGCCTGATGTGACCAAGAACGGGAGTGGGAAATGAAGCGAATATTCATCTTGTTGTGCATGCTGTCGATTGCGGGTTGTGCCGGCAGCGGCTCCAGGCAGAGCGTGAAAAATCAGATCGACAAGGAATTGGATGCGGCGGTCGGAGTGGAGGCCGCGCCCAGCAAACAGGAAGAAGTGAACAATGCGCTGCTGCCGCCGCTGGCAGTTCCCGGGCGGAAAACCGAGGAGGCCCCGGCCGAGACCAAGTTCGATCTGGTGGTGAGCAACACGCCGGCACAACAGGTGTTCCTCGCCATCGTATCGGGTACGCGCTACAGCATGTTGCTGCATCCGGAGGTCGGCGGCAGCATTTCGCTCAATCTGAAAGACGTGACCGTATTTGACGCGCTCGAAACGATTCATCAGATGTATGGCTACGAATACAAGGTGGACGGAAAGCGTATCTACATTCAGCCGCTCGGTCTGCAGACCCGTATCTTCCAGGTGAACTATCTGACCGGACAGCGCGAAGGCACATCCAATTTGCGTGTGACCTCCGGCTCGGTTTCGGATAATTCCTCCGGGGGTTCGGCCGGCACGGGCACTTCGACTGCCGGCAGCTCGACCAGCGGCTTGCAAAGCAGCCAGGTCAGCATGACCAGCAAGGCGGATTTCTGGGACGAATTGAGCAATGCACTGGTCGCCATTGTGGGGAGCGAACCGGGGCGGAGTGTGGTGATCAGCCCGATGTCGGGGGTGATCGTGGTGCGCGCCATGCCGGATGAGATGAACAATGTCGCGGCTTATCTGAAAGCCTCGCAAATATCCGTCGAGCGCCAGGTGATCCTGGAGGCCAAGATCGTCGAAGTCCAATTGAATGAATCGTTCCAGTCCGGTGTGAACTGGGCCGCCTTTAAAAATAATCCAAACAGTTTGCTGTCAACCGGGATTGGCGCGCCGGGCAGTACGCTTAATCCGATCACGGCGGGTGCGGCGACAGTGTTGTCGAACAATCAACTGACTGCCACACCCGGTGCCACGCTGTTGCCGGTTGCAACCAGTGCGATGGGAGCGGCCGGTTCGCTGTTCGGCCTTGCGTTCCAAACCAGCAACTTTGCGGCGTTGCTGAACTTTCTCGAAACACAGGGCGATGTGCATGTCCTGTCCAGCCCGCGCATCGCGACCCTGAACAACCAGAAGGCTGTGCTGAAAGTGGGTACCGACGAATTTTTTGTGACCAATGTGTCCAGCACGACAACGACCGGCACCGCGACGACCACCACACCGGAGGTGACCTTGCAGCCTTTCTTCTCGGGCATCGCGCTGGATGTGACGCCGCGTATCGACCAGAACGACGAGATCATTCTGCATGTGCACCCATCGGTCAGTCTGGTTACGACAGTCAACAAGACAGTAAATATCGGCGGCGTCGGCGGCACCCTGAATTTGCCGCTGGCCTCCAGCTCGGTGTCGGAAACCGACAGCATCGTGCGCGCCAGGGACGGGCAGATCGTGGCGATCGGCGGCCTGATGCGGCAGGCGACTTTCGATGACCAATCCGGTTTGCCCGGTTTGCCGAAGATGATTTTCGGCCAGACCAGCAAGAGTACCCAAAAACGCGAATTGGTCATCCTGATCAAACCGACAGTGATCAACAGCGACAGCGACTGGTCAAACGACATCGCGCGCAGTCGGGATCGCATCAAAAGCATGTCCCGTTAAGCTGACATGTATCTGCGGCATTTCGGACTGCGCGAACCCCCGTTTTCCCTGACGCCGGACACCAGCTTCTTCTTTGCCTGCAGCAGTTACCAGGAGGGGCTGAACACCCTGCTGGTCGCCGCTCGCAACGGTGAAGGTTTCATCAAGATCACCGGCGAAGTCGGCAACGGCAAGACACTGCTGTGCCGCAAGTTCCTCGCCACGCTGAACCAGGGACGGCAAGCCACCACCCTCATCGGCACTCAGGACGAAGATGCCGATGCAACAAGCGGAGCCCGCTTCGTCACCGCCTATTTGCCCAATCCCTATCTTGAACCGCGCAGCCTGTTGCTGGCACTGGCGGACGAGCTCCGCGTTGAGCTTGATGGCGATATTGACCAGCACCATCTCCTGAAAGAACTGACCCGCGCCATGCTCAACTTCGCGCGCGAGGGGAAACGCGTCCTGGTTTGTCTGGATGAGGCGCAGGCGATGCCGCTGGAGAGCCTGGAGGTGCTGCGCCTGTTGACCAACCTTGAGACTGAAAAGCGCAAGCTGATGCAGGTTGTGCTGTTCGGCCAGCCCGAGTTGAATGAACGCCTGCGCCACAATTCGATCCGCCAACTGCGCCAGCGCATCAGTTTTCAATATGAGTTGAAAGGTTTGTTGCGGGATGAGCTCGAACGTTACCTGCGCCACCGCATGGCCGTAGCCGGATATAGCGGAGATACATTGTTCAGCAAGGCGGCAGTGGGCAAGCTGCATCGCATCACCGGCGGCACCCCGCGCCTGGTCAATATCGTGGCGCACAAGGCACTGATGCTGGCGTTTGCCGAGGGGCGACAGCAGGTGACCTTCAAGCATATCGGCATCGCGGCTGCCGATACGCCGGAAGTGCGCCGCGACTGGTTGCTCTGGACCGTGTTCGGCGCGGCGGCGGCACTGGCAGCGATCATGGCTATCTGGGTGTATGGGCGATGAGTCTTGTCAACCAGGTGCTGAATCGATTGGAGCAGCGCAGTGCGGACACTGCGCTGGATCAGACGCAAGTGCGTGCGGTGCCGCCGCAAGCCGGGTATCGCTGGATCAAGCCAATGGTGCTGGCGCTGGTGCTGTTGGCAGTGCTTGCAACTGCCGCATGGTTGCTCGGGGTATCCCCAAAAAAACCGGAAGTGCAAACCGCTGCCCCGCAACGGGCGGTGAGCGAGCCGGTATCGCCCGATGCGATGACGCCTGTGCGCATTGAAGAAGGGGTCGCTACGAAGAAGAGTTTCGAGCTCAGTACCCTGCCCTTGTCTGAAACCCCGCCGGAAAGGAAAACGGCAAAGCCGCGCAAACCGGTCGGGGATCACCCGGCGGGCAGGGTTCGGACACCGAAATCCCTACCAACTGTGCCTAAACCGGCAATGCCTGAAACCGCTGCACCCCGTGCCGCTGCCCCGAAAACATTGCCGCTCAAGCAGATCAGCCGTACCCAGCGTGCCGATGCGGAATATCGCAAGGCTTTGGCGTTGCAACAACAGGGGCGGGCCACCGAGGCGCTGGCCGGTTATGCGGCGGCTTTGGAATTGAATGCGCAGCACGAAAAGGCGCGCCTGGCACAGGCTGTGTTGCTGGCGGGAAACAACCGCAGCGCTGATGCGGAGCGCCTGCTGCAAGAGGGATTGACGCTCAAGCCGGCCCATACCGGATTCAGCATGCTGTTGGCGCGCGTGCAAGTCGAGCGCGGGGATTTGGTTCGGGCGCTGGAAACCTTGCAAACGAATTTGCTGCAAGCGGGCAACAACTCCGATTATCAGGCGTTCTATGCGGCGCTGCTGCAGCGTGCCGGGCGCCACGAAGAGGCCGTGGCCCACTATCGGATTGCCGTGCAACGCGCGCCGAACAACGGAATATGGCTTATGGGTTATGGCATTTCATTGCAGGCAGTGCAACGCAGCGAAGATGCCAGGGCTGCGTATCGGCAGGCACTTGCCTCGCGCAGTTTGAGTCCGGAATTGACGGCATTCGTACAGCAAAAGCTCGACGGATTATAGTTTCAGGCACTGCGCGGCAGTGTGCGCGCCACCACCCACGCACTGACCTCGCCCGCACCGGCTTGCTTTACGGTCTCCGCCAGCGCGCTCATCGACGCGCCGCTGGTCATCACGTCATCCACGATGGCGATATGTTGGCCCTGCCAACCAACGTCCGCAGCAACAGCGAAGGCCTTGCGCATGTTTTTGTCGCGTTCCTGCCACGGCAGTGACGACTGGGGCGGCGTGTCGCGCACGCGCTGGCACACATTCGTGAGCAGGGGAATATCCAGACGGCGGGCGATGCGCGCTGCCAACAACTGCGATTGATTGAAGCCGCGTATCCGCAGGCGCGCCGGATGGAGCGGCAAGGCCATGATGAGGTCCGGGCGCGACACGATGCGCGGGATGACGGCATCTGCCAGAAAATCCGCCAATATCAATTGCTCGTGGAATTTGAGTGCCTTGATGAGCTGGTTGAGCGGGAAGCGGTAACTGAAGGCGGCTACGGTGCGGTCGAAGTGCGGCGGATCGCGCAGGCACCGCCCGCATACCCCGCCCGCCAGGGTAGGCAATGCGCAGACCGGGCAATTTGCCGTGCCAAGGCGGGGCAACTCGGCATCGCATGCCGCGCAGCACAGGCCGTCGTGGCTTAAACTGCCACATAGCTGGCAAGGCTGGGCGGGCAGTTGCCGCCTTAATCTTGAGCCGATGTTCAGTATTGCCATGGATAAAATTGACAAGCCAACGCCCTTTCCATGAAGATGCAGCCCTTCCAATTTACCGCCATTGTGCCCTCCCGCAAACATGAACCTGCAAACCCGCCCCATTGCCATGATTCGCCCCGCAACTGTCGATGCCACGGCGCGACCCTGGAGCGTCGCCGCCGTCGAGGAATTATTCAAGCTACCGTTCGCCGATCTGCTGTTTCAGGCGCAACAGGTGCACCGCGCGCATTTCGATCCGAATCAGGTGCAGCTTTCCACCCTGCTGTCGATCAAGACCGGCGGCTGCTCGGAGGATTGCGGCTACTGTCCGCAATCGGCCTTTCACAACGCGGGGGTGGAAAACCGCAAGATGCTGGAGGTGGAAGAAGTGGTGAAAGCCGCCAAAGCCGCGCAGCAATCGGGCGCTGATCGGTTCTGCATGGGCGCGGCGTGGCGCGAGCCTTCTGCGGGTGATATGGAGAGCGTGGTGGAAATGGTGAAGGCGGTACGCGCCCTCGGCATGGAGACGTGTGCCACACTGGGCATGCTGAACGATGCGCAGACCGAGCAACTGCGCGTGGCCGGCCTGGATTACTACAACCACAACCTCGATACCTCGCCCGAGTTCTATGGCGACATTATCAGTACGCGCGATTATCAGGATCGTCTCGACACGCTGGAGCGCGTGCGCCGTGCCGGGATGCATATTTGCAGTGGCGGTATCGTCGGCATGGGTGAGAATCTGACCCAGCGCGCCGGACTGATCGCGCAACTGGCCAGCATGGAGCCGTATCCGGAAAGCGTGCCGATCAACAATCTGGTCAAAGTCGAAGGCACGCCGCTGGCGCAGACTGAAGACCTCGACCCGCTCGACTTCGTGCGCACCATCGCGGTGGCGCGCATCACCATGCCGACCGCGCGCGTGCGCCTTTCCGCCGGACGCCAGCAGATGAGCGACGCCGTGCAGGCGCTGTGTTTCATCGCCGGTGCCAACTCGATTTTCTACGGCGACCAGTTGCTGACCACCGGCAATCCCGATGTCGAGCGCGACCGCGCGCTGCTGGATAAGCTGGGGATGTACCCGTTTGCCGATAAAAATTATTAGCCACAGAGTACACAGAGATCACAGAGAGAACGCAGCTCTGTTTTTGCTTGCCTCTGTGTGCTCTGTGATCTCTGTGGCAAGAAATGACTTTTCATCAACTTGAACATGACCTCGACGAACGCGCTGCACGCGGCCTGCTGCGTCAGCGCCGCACGCTGGAATCGCCGCAGTCGCCGCACATCGTGGTCGATGGCAAACCGTACCTCGCCTTCTGCAGCAACGACTACCTCGGCCTTGCCAATCACCCGCAACTGATTGTCGCCTTGCAGCAGGGCGCGCAGCAGTGGGGTGTCGGCGCGGGGGCGGCGCATCTGGTGAGCGGGCATTTTGCGCCGCACCGGCAACTCGAAGATCGGCTCGCTGCCTTCGTCGGCAAACCCGCCGCGCTGTTGTTCTCCACCGGCTACATGGCCAACCTTGGCGTGGTGCAGGCGCTGGCGGGCAAGGGCGATACGGTGTTCGCCGACAAGCTCAACCATGCGTCATTGAACGACGCGATGCTGCTGTCGCGCGCGACGGTGAAGCGCTATCGGCATGGCGATAGGGCACAACTGGCGCAATTGCTGGCACAGACGGAAAGCGGCAGAAAACTGGTCATCACCGACGCCGTATTCAGCATGGACGGCGACTTCGCGCCGCTGCGCGAATTGCTGGCTTTGTGCGAGCAGCACGACGCGTGGCTGTACGTGGATGATGCGCACGGTTTTGGCGTGCTGGGCCAACAGGGGCGCGGTTCGCTCGCGCACTTCGGGATTGCGGCACGGCGCATCATTTACATGGCGACGCTGGGCAAAGCCGCCGGTGTGTCCGGCGCCTTCGTCGCGGCGGAACAAGCGGTGATCGACACGCTGGTCAACCATGCCAACAGCTACGTCTATACCACGGCGGCGCCGCCCGCCTTGTCGGTGGCGCTGCTGCAAAGTCTGCAACTGATCGAACAGGGCGATGCACTGCGCGCGCATCTGCACGACTTGATCGCACAACTGCGCGCCGGACTATCCGATCTGCCGTGGCCGCTGATGCCGTCGGAAACGGCGATCCAGCCCTTGCTCATTGGCGATAACCGGCAGGCTCTGGCGTTAAGTGAAGCACTGCGCGCGCGCGGCATCTGGGTTGCGGCCATCCGCCCGCCGACCGTGCCGCAGGGCACGGCACGCTTGCGCATCACTTTGTCGGCGGCGCACTCTGCGGCGGATGTGGAACGATTGATCGGGGCGTTGCATGAGCTTGGTTAATAAAATCCGCGTAGCGCACGACCGGCCCCTCTCCCTCCGGGGGAGGGTTCGGGTGGGGGGAATGTGCGATGCACATTGAAGTGAGCGGGCACGGCGCGCCGCTGGTGTTGCTGCATGGCTGGGGCATGCACGGCGGCGTGTGGGGCGATGTCCTGGCGCAATTGGCGCAGTCATTCACCGTGCACACTGTCGATCTGCCGGGGCATGGTTATTCAAAAAATATAGGATGGGTTGAGCGTAGCGATACCCATCGTTTGAATACGAAAATTGATGGGTATCGCTACGCTCAACCCATCCTGCAAGCGGTTGTGGATGAGTTGTCCGCTTGTTTCGCAAAACCGATCACCGTTTGCGGCTGGTCGCTGGGCGGGCAAGTGGCGCTGCACTGGGCGCTGCGCGAGCCGGCCAAAATCAACAAGCTGATCGTGGTGGCCAGCACGCCGTGTTTTTCAGCGCGCGAGGATTGGCCGTGCGGGATGCCGCGCGAGGTGCTGGAAAAGTTTGCCGCCGAGCTGGAGCAGGATCACGCCGCGACCCTGCGCCGTTTCATCGCCCTGCAACTGCGCGGCAGCGAGAACGAGCGCGCGCTGCTGGCGCAGATGCGCGCACAACTGTTCAGTCGCGGCAAGCCGGACAGGGATGCTTTGCGCGCGGGGCTGGACATTCTGCGCGATGTTGATCAGCGCGGAGAACTCGCCGAGATCAGGCAGCAGACATTGGTCATCGCCGGGCAACGCGACAAACTGACGCCGCCCGGGGCTTCCAACTATCTGGCACACGCCATGCCAAATGCGCGCCTGGTCGAGATCGCAGGAGCGGCGCATGTGCCGTTCCTGTCGCATCCGGAACAGTTTGTTGAAACGGTAAAGGGTTTCCTAAATGCGAAAGACAATTAGCCACAGAGTACACAGAGATATCTGCGCGTTGAATTGTTTCTCTCTGTGATCTCTGTGTCCTCTGTGGCAAGAAATGGTTTTAGTAATGAATGAATTTGAAATAGACAAGAAGCAAGTAAGGCGCGCATTCAGCCGCGCCGCGAGCGGCTACGATGCGGCGGCGGTGTTGCAGCGCGAGGTCTGCTCGCGCATGCTGGAAAAGCTCGATTACATCAAGCTGAAACCGGCGCGACTCCTCGATGCCGGCAGCGGCACCGGCTGGGGCACACGCCAGTTGGGCGAGCGTTATCCAACAGCCGA
>CAYTZF010000009.1:0-4686 GCA_964442265.1 uncultured Sideroxydans sp. | reverse complement strand
GGCGGCGGCCGATTTCTTCCATCACAGCACCTTGGTTGGCATCTTCCAGATCGATACTCAAGTTCTCATATGGCTCGCATTTTTCGCCGTTGATTTCCTTGTACACCACGCGCGGTTTGCCCACCGCCAGCTCGAAACCCTCGCGGCGCATGTTTTCCAGCAGGATGGTCAGATGCAATTCGCCGCGACCGGAGACACGAAACACATCGGCATCGGCCGTGTCTTCGACTTTCAACGCCACGTTGGTCAGCAACTCTTTGTTGAGGCGGTCGCGGATCTGGCGGCTGGAGACAAACTTGCCCTCGGTACCGGCCAGCGGCGAACTGTTCACCATGAAGTCCATGGTCAGCGTCGGCTCGTCCACCCCCAGAACCGGCAGGCCGACCGGATTGTCCCTGTCGCAGATGGTGACGCCGATGCCGATCTCGCCCAGACCGGAGATGATGATGATGTCGCCCGCCTCGGCGCTTTCCACCGGAATCCGCTCCAGCCCCTGGAAGCCGAGCACCTGATTGATGCGGCCGGAACTGATCTGCTTGTCATGGTTCATCACCACCACTTGTTGGCCGGGCTTGATACGCCCGTTGAGCACGCGACCGACGCCGAGGCGTCCGGTGAAAGTGGAGTAGTCGAGCGCGGCCAGTTGCAGTTGCAGCGGCGCTTCCGGATTGCCCGGCGGGGTCGGCACATGCTTCAACACGGTCTCGAACAACGGCTTCATATCGGAAGCGGATCCGCCGTGCGACGGCGCATCTTTAAGATCCAGGCAGGCCCAGCCGTTCAGGCCGGATGCGTAGATTACATGGAAATCGAGCTGTTCATCGTTGGCACCCAACTTGTCGAACAGATCGAAAGTCTGGTTCAGCACCCAGTCCGGACGCGCGCCGGAACGGTCGATCTTGTTGATCACCACGATGGGCTTCAAACCCAGTGCCAGTGCCTTCTTGGTCACGAAGCGGGTCTGCGGCATCGGGCCTTCCACCGCGTCCACCAGCAGCAGCACGCCGTCCACCATCCCCAGCACGCGCTCCACCTCGCCGCCGAAGTCGGCGTGCCCCGGTGTGTCCACGATGTTGATGTGGGTGCCGTTGTATTCGACGGCGGTGTTCTTCGCCAGAATGGTGATGCCGCGCTCTTTTTCCAGATCGTTGTTGTCCATCACCCGCTCGTCCATCTTCTGGTTGAGTCGGAAAGTGCCGCTTTGTCTCAAAAGTTGGTCAACCAGGGTGGTCTTGCCGTGGTCAACGTGGGCGATGATGGCGATGTTGCGAAGTGCGCGGGACATGAAGTGCTACCTGAGTGGAATTCAAAGGGGGCGCATTTTAGCACATGCGGGCAACTCGCCAGGCAATGTCGCGTGATAACCAAAAAAACTCTCGGCGCAAACGCACTTGAGCGGCCCGGTCCGGGCGCTTAACCCACAGGATTGTTTCCGAACGCGTTCAATATTGAGCCGAGGCGTAATTCTCGAACCGTGTGAACTCACCGCGGAAGGTCAGTTCGACTTTGCCGATGGGGCCGTTACGCTGCTTGCCGACGATGATTTCGGCCTTGCCCTTGTCCTGCGTATCGGGGTTGTAAACTTCGTCGCGGTAGATGAACAGGATCAGATCGGCATCCTGCTCGATTGCCCCGGACTCGCGCAAGTCCGACATTACGGGACGTTTGTTGGGGCGCTGTTCCAGGCTGCGGTTGAGCTGGGACAGGGCGATCACCGGCACATGCAACTCCTTCGCCAGCGATTTGAGCGAGCGCGAGATTTCGGAGATTTCAGTCGCCCGGTTCTCGCTCGCCTTGCTGCCGGGAGAGGACATCAGCTGGATATAGTCGATGACGATCAGGCCAAGTCCGTCGTGCTGGCGATGCAGGCGGCGCGCGCGCGAGCGCAGTTCCAGCGCGTTCAGGGCGGCCGTCTCGTCGATAAAGATGGGCGCGTCATTGAGCTGCCCCAGGGCGTGCGTCATGCGCGGCCAGTCTTCTTCCTCCAGGCGCCCGGTGCGCAGACTGTGCTGGTTCAGCCGCCCGACCGATCCGATCATGCGCATCGCCAGCTGCGTGCCGCCCATTTCCATGCTGAAAATCGCCACCGGCTTGTGGGATTCGAGCGCCACGTTTTCCGCGATGTTGATCGAAAAAGCGGTTTTACCCATGCTGGGGCGGCCTGCCACGATGATGAGATCGCCCGGCTGCAAGCCGGAGGTCATGCGGTCGAGATCGGTGAAACCGGTGGCGATGCCGGTAATGTCGCTGGGATTATCGCGCGCATACAGGGTTTCAATCCGCTCGACCACCTGGTTCAACAGCGGCGGGATGGCGACAAAGCCCTGCCGTCCGCGTTCGCCCTGTTCGGAGATCTGCATGACCTTGCTCTCCGCCTCGTCCAGCAGTTGCCCCGCATCGCGCCCGCCCGGATTGTAGGCACTGGTCGCGATATCGCTGCCAACCTCAACCAGCTTGCGCATGATGGCGCGCTCGCGCACGATCTCGGCATAGCGCCGGATATTGGCGGCCGAAGGCACATTCTGCGCGAGGGCGCCGAGATAACTCAATCCGCCCGCCTTCTCCAGTTCGGCATGGCTCTGCAATGACTCGGCGACAGTGATGACATCGATCGGCCTGGCCTGCTCGGTCAGGCGCCCGATGTGGCGCCAGATCAGACGGTGTTCGGCGCGGTAGAAATCCTGCTCGCTCAACAGATCGGTAATCTTGTCCCACGCGCTGGTGTCGAGCAGGATGCCGCCCAGCACCGACTGCTCCGCCTCGACCGAATGCGGCGGCAGCTTCAGCGCATCAAGCTGGGAATCGGCAACGGGAGTGGAAAAATTTTGCATGGCGGCATCGCAAATCTGGGGAGCGGGATTTTACACTGCGCGCAGCATCGCCAGTACAAAAACAAAAAGGGCTGTTGCCAGCCCTTTTGATAATGCCATGAAAACGAGCGCAGCGAGTTTCGCCAAAACGAGCGGAGCGAGTTTCGCTAAAACACGGAATTACTGTTCACCCAGCACCGAAACCGTCACATCGACCACCACATCCGGATGCAGCGCGATGCTGACCGGGTGATCGCCAATCTGCTTCAGGTGGCCTTCGGCCATGCGCACCTGGCCTTTTTCGACCTGGTGCCCCTGGGCGACCAAAGCAACCGCGATATCCGCATTGGTCACCGAGCCGAACAGCTTGCCGTCCACCCCCGCCTTTTGCACCATCTGCACGGTCAATCCGTTTAGCTTGGCACCGCGCGCCTGCGCATCCGCCAGCTTGGCCGCTTCGGCAGCTTCCAGTTCGGCGCGGCGTACCGCAAAATCAGCCACGTTATTTTCCGTGGCGCGCTTTGCCTTGCCTTGCGGGATCAGGAAGTTGCGCGCAAAACCGTTCTTCACTTTGACCACATCGCCCAACTGGCCGAGGTTGGCCACTTTTTCCATCAGAATCACTTGCATGATCTACTCCTTAATGCAAATCGGTGTAAGGCAGCAACGCCAGGAAACGCGCGCGCTTCACGGCCACGCTCAATTGGCGCTGGTAGTGCGCCTTGGTGCCGGTGATGCGCGCCGGGATCAGCTTGCCGTTCTCGGAGACGAATTCCTTCAGGATGTTGATATCCTTGTAATCCACTTCCGCGATCTTCTCTGCGGTGAAACGGCAGAACTTGCGGCGCTTGAACAATTGACGCGAAGAACTGTTCTTCTTGTCGTCTTTTTTCTTAAATACACGAGCCATTTTTTTGCTCCTATCTCAATGTGACTTTATCAATATGCATCACCAGTTGCGCGATCTTCAGACTGCGTTGGGCGAGGAATCCTTCGGCTTTCACCACCTGCCCGGATTGCAGGCGGCTCACTTGCTCTGCCACCGCACCGAGCGCCAGCGCCGGCACATCACACTGCACCTGGCGCTGCATTCCCGCTTCCTGCCGCATCGAGTGGTGGCGCAATTTGAACGCCGCTCTCGCCAATCCTGCCGGGGTAAAACGCAAGCTTTCAAGCTCGACGATTTCCCCCTCAATCACACAATGGTTGCTGCCCAATCCTGATTACGCTGCCGCGACCGCCACCGGAGCGGGTGCCGCTTCGGTTGTTTCGGTCAGCGAACGCGACTTCTCTTCCTTCATCATCACCGATGGCGCGGTCACGGCCGCCTTGGTCTTGATGATCAGGTGGCGCAACACGGCATCGTTGAATTTGAATGCGTGCTCGAGCTCCTCCAGCGTGGGCTGGTCGCACTCGATGTTCATCAGCACGTAATGTGCCTTGTGGATTTTCTGGATCGGGTAAGCCAGCTGGCGGCGACCCCAGTCTTCCAGACGGTGGATATGACCGTTCTTGCCGGTCACCAGCGTGCGATAACGCTCGATCATTGCGGGCACTTGCTCGCTCTGGTCGGGATGCACGATGAAGACGATTTCGTAGTGTCGCATTACATCTCCTTGTGGTTAAAAGCTCCCCGCCAGCGACAACGGTGGAGCAAGGTGAAAAAAGACTTCCTTTTCAGGGAGTCGGGCATTATAGGGATATTCCATGCCGGGTCAAGCGGCACATGCGGGTCCTGTTAGCCCCAAGTAGTAATGTCCGGTTTCTCCCAAATAGAAATGTCCGCTGGTGATTAAACTCACGCCTGTTAAAAACAGCGGCGGATATTTTGAAGATGGACATACTCATGAGTCAAAAAGAAGTGAAACGGGCCCAG
>CAYTZF010000008.1:0-11198 GCA_964442265.1 uncultured Sideroxydans sp. | reverse complement strand
CGCCTGACCTTCATCTTGCGTCCCTCGTTCGAGTTCTGACGCCCGCTTACCTTTCGACAGGAACCTTCCATCATGTGCGGCCTCTGCGGCGAATTCCGCTTCGATCATCAACTTCCCGATGCCGCCGTCCTGAACCGGATGACCGCATCGCTCGCCCGGCGCGGCCCCGATTCGGCGGGCGTCTATGCCGATGGTCCATTGGCGTTCGGCCATCGCCGCCTGGCCATCATTGATCTGTCCGAGCGCGCCCGGCAGCCTATGGTGGATGACGATCTGCATCTCGCGCTGGTGTTCAACGGCACGATCTACAACTATCGAGAATTGCGCGACGAGTTGGGCGAGATGGGCTATGAGTTTTTCTCCGAAGGCGACAGCGAGGTCATCCTCAAGGCCTACCACGCATGGGGCGAACATTGCGTCGCGCACTTCACCGGCATGTTCGCTTTTGCGGTGTGGGACATGCGCGCGCGGACGCTGTTCATGGCGCGCGACCGTTTCGGCATCAAGCCGCTGTATTACACGCTGGACGGCGCAGCCCTGCGTTTTGCTTCCACCCTGCAGGCCTTGCTGGCGGCGGGTGGTGTCGATCGCAGCCTCGACCCGGTCGCGCTGCATCATCATCTGACCCTGCATGCGGTGGTTCCGGCGCCGCGCACACTGCTCAACGGCGTAAAGAAACTGCCGCCCGCGCACTGGATGCGCGTCGGCGCGAACGGCGAGGTTACCCTGCAACGCTACTGGTCGCTGGAGGCGACGCGCCCGGATGCCAACTTGAGCGAAGCCGACTGGCTGCAGGCGACGCAGCATGTCTTGCTGAAAGCCGTCGAGCGCCACCGCCTCGCGGCGGATGTGCCGGTCGGTGTGCTGTTGTCGGGCGGGCTGGATTCCAGTTTGATCGTGGCGTTATTGGCCGATCATGTGCGCGACCTGCACACCTTCTCCATCGGCTTCGAGGATATTGCGGGCGAGGCCGAGCAAGGCAACGAGTTCGAATATTCCGATCAGGTGGTGGCACGCTATAACACCCGCCACCAGAAATTCCTCATCCCCAACCGTGATGTGTTGCAGCGCCTGCCGGAGGCGGTGCGCAGCATGTCCGAACCGATGGTGAGCCAGGACAACATCGCCTTCTATCTGCTGTCCGAGCGCGTGGCGCGCGAGGTCAAGGTAGTGCTGGCGGGACAAGGTGCGGACGAGGTGTTCGGCGGCTATTTCTGGTATCCGCAGATGGATGCAGCGCAGGGCAGCGCGCTGAAAAAATTCGCCAGCCACTATTTCGACCGCGACCATGCCGAATATCTGCAAACCGTCACGCCGCGTTTCCATACCGGCGATGTCACCAGCGAACAGGTGGCGCAGGAACTGGCGCGGCCCGGCGCGGACACTTTCCTCGATCAGGTATTGCGCTTCGACGTGACCACGCTGGTGGTGGACGATCCGGTCAAGCGCATGGACAACATGAGCATGGCCTGGGGGCTGGAAGCCCGTGTGCCCTTCCTCGATCACGAACTGGTGGAACTGGCGGCGAAGATGCCGCCGTCGCTGCGCCTGAAAGAAGGCGGCAAGTTTCCGCTCAAGGCGATCGCGCGCGGTCTGTTGCCGGACAGCGTGATCGACCGCCCCAAGGGTTACTTCCCGGTGCCCGCGCTGAAGTACGTGCGCGGCGAGTTCCTCGAATTCATGCGCGCCATCCTGCTGTCCGACGCCTGCCTGCGGCGCGGTCTGTTCGAGCGCGCCTACGTGGAAAAGTTATTGGCCGCGCCCGAGTTGCACTTCACCCGCCTCAACGGCAGCAAGCTGTGGCATCTGGCATTGCTGGAGTACTGGTTGCAGCTGAACGTCGATCAGGTATAAAGCCGGATAAAAACCTCTTCATTCCGGCGCAGGCCGGAATCCGGATGATTGAATATTCCTCGCGAAAGCGAGACAACATCAGGGATTTTGTCTGCTTCGCAGCGTGTTTTTTGATGACTGGATTCCGGCCTGCGCCGCAATGACCGAATTCGAATTATTGGAGATGCCCAAAAAAAACCGCACCCTACAACGGTGCGGTTTTTTTTGAGACCGCGCAACTTACGGCACGATGTTGCCGATCTGTACGTTCACGTTCTTGCTGCCGGGACGCAAGGGCCGGCTCGATCCCTCCGCATCGCCGGATTGCGGCATGGCCGTGCCGGACCTGGAGATACGCGCCACCACCACGACCTGGTCGAAGGCGGACAGCTTCATCTGCGGTGCCATCGCCATAGTGTCATCCAGCTCGAAGGTGAGGGGCAGGTCGCGCACTTGTTTGCGCAGGATGGCGAGCGGCATCTTCGGTCCTTCCGCCGCCCGCGCCAGCACGAACACGGTATCGTCCGGGCTGAATTTATTTTTCAGCGCCGTATCCAGCGTGACCCGGCCGGTGATGCGCTCCTTGCCTGCCGCAGCCGCCTGCGCGGGCGGTGCGATCTGCTCCAGCATCGGCGCCTTGCCACCCTTCATGTGCGCCAGTAATTGACGCGCTTCCGCCAGGCCGCCGTCGATGGCGCGCGCATCTTCACTGTCCGGCGGCAGTTGCACGCGCAGTTTTTCCCAATGCCTGATGGCTACCGCAAAATCGCCGCGCTCCATCGCGGCCGAACCGGCGAGGGCAAGGCTTTTCATGTTGTTCGGATCCAACGCCAACGCCTTGTTGATGTATTCGGTTGGCTTACCTTGCAGGGTCTGGCCATTGGCCATCGCCGCCGCATCGGCATAATCCGCCCACAGCCAGGCTTCATCCGGCGCCAGCTTCACCAGTTCGGCATAGGCTCTGGCCGATTCGGCATAACGCTCGGCTTCCATGTAACTGCGCGCCAGCATCAGCAGCGACGTGGTATCGGACGGATTGTCCTTGACCTTTTGTTCCAGGCCGGCCATCGCATTGTCGGTGCGCGCCACGCCGCCAACGTCGCTCACCCCACTGTGCGGGTTGTTCGGTGCCATCGCATTCGGCGTACCCACTGCCAGATAGACACCGCTGCTCAACACGATCAGCAGAATCGACAGCACCATCGCCAGACTGTGGAATGGGCTGGGCGCGACCGCCGTTTCGGCCTGCCCGGTACCGGCAACTTCTTCCAACACCCGGCTTTCCAGTTCGCGCCTGCCCTGCTCGTGCAACTCCGGCGCGAGCAGGCCATTTTTCAGATCGGTATCCAGTTCGCTCAACTGGTCGCGCAAAATCTGCAGATTGGCGGCATTGCGCTCCACTGCATTGTTGACCGAACGACCGCGCCACAACGGCAAGGCAACAAACAGGACAGCGACGACAAGCAGCGCCGCGCAGATCAACCAGAACAGGATCATGATTTGCTTTCTTCTTCAAGTAAGGCGGCCGCCCTTTGCGCCGCTTCGGGCGTCAGCGCGGATTCGTCTCCCGCCACAGTGCGGCGTTTGCGCAACTGGAACACCAACACGCCGGCGCCGATTAACAGCAAGGCGAACGGCCCCAGCCAGAGCAACAGGGTATAGCTTTTGAACGGCGGCTCGTACAGCACGAAATCACCGTAGCGGGAGACCAGATAGTCCACGATCTCGTCGTCGCTCAGGCCTTTCTGCATTTGCTCGCGCACTTCGCGCCGCAGGTCTTCCGCCAGCTCTGCGTGCGAACTGGCCAGGGATTCGTTCTGGCAAACCAGACAACGCAGTTTCTCGGCCAGCCCGATCATGCGTTTTTCCAGCACCGGATCGGCGGCCATGTCCCGCGCTTCTCCCGCCACGGCAAATACGGGCATCAGACAGAACAACAGGATCAATAGTTTTTTCATTTCTTCTGCAACTCCGCCACCAGGGGCAATATTTTCTCGCTCAAATTCTGTGGAGTAACCGGACCGATCTGCTTGTAGCGAATCACCCCCCGCTTGTCGATCACATAGGTTTCCGGGACGCCATACACGCCGTAGTCGATGCCGATGCGCCCTTCCTCATCCATCGCGCTCAGGACATAAGGGTCACCTCCGCGCTGCAGCCACAGTTCGCCGTCGGCTTTCTTGTCCTTGTAGTTCAAGCCGTAGATCGGTACAACGCCCTGCTGCGCTAGCGCCATCAGCACCGGATGTTCCTCGCGACAGGACACGCACCAGGAGGCCCACACATTGAGCAGCCAAACCTTGCCTTGCATGTCCGCCGGTGAAAAGGCCTTTTGCGGCTGGTGCAACTGCGGCAAAGTGAACGCCGGTGCCGGCTTGTCGATCAGCGGTGACGGCACTTCGCGCGGATTCAGCCCGAGGCCGACGAACAGAAAGCCGGCCAGCACGATAAAGATCACCAGTGGCAACAGAAAACGCATCATGCGGTTTGCTCCTTCAGGGGTGTGTTATCCGTGGCGACCATTTCAGTTTTTCGCGCGCGAATGCGGTAACGCCGGTCGCTGACTGCCAGCGCACCGCCCAGCGCCATCAGCAAACAGCCCGCCCAGATCCAGTCCACGAACGGTTTGATGTAGATGCGCACCGCCCACGCTTCGCTGTCCGGGATCGGCTCGCCCAATGACACATACAGGTCGCGCAACAGGCCGGTGCGGATCGCCGCCTCGGTCATCGGCATACCGGAGGCGTTGTAATTGCGCTTCTCCGGATGTAGCACGGTGACCTGTTTGCCGTCGCGGCTGACGCTGACCACACCCTGCGCAGCAATGTAGTTGGGGCCTTCCCGTTCGGTCACGCCGTCGAAGCGGAAGACATATCCTCCCGCCGTCAGGGTGTCGCCCACCTCCATGCGCACGTCGCGTTCGGTCTCGTAGCCCTTCACCAGGGTGACGCCGATGATGAACACCGCGATGCCCAGATGCGCCAGTTGCATGCCGTAATAGCTGCGCGCCGGGCTCTTCAAACGTTGCCACAGCGCTCCTTCCTTGCCAATGCGCTTGCGCAGATCGAGCGCGCCGGTGGTGATGATCCAGGCAGCCAGCAAAATACCCAGCGCGATCAGCGGCGTCCACTCGCCCAGAATGAAGGGCAACACGAGGGCGATGACCATGCTCGCCGCCAGCGCCCAGCGCACGCGCTGCCAGATATCGGGCAGGCTGGCGTGCTTCCAGCGCGCGACGGGGCCCAATCCCATCAGCATCACCAGCGGCACCATCAGCGGCACGAACACGGTATTGAAATACGGCGGGCCGACCGACAACTTGCCAAAGCCGAGCGCGTCCATGAACAGCGGATACAGTGTACCGAGGAAGACCGAGGCGGAAGCGACGGTCAGCAGCACGTTATTGCTCAACAGCATGGTTTCACGCGAGAGCAATTCGAATTTGCCGCCGAGTCCGATTTTGGGGGCGCGCCAGGCGAATAGCAGAAGCGAGGCGCCGATCACCAGCACCAGGAAGGACAGGATGAAGATGCCGCGCTTCGGATCGGTGGCGAAGGCATGCACCGAGGTCAGCACACCGGAGCGCACGAGGAAAGTGCCGAGCAATGACAGCGAGAACGCGGCGATGGCCAGCAGCACCGTCCAGCTCTTGAACGCGCCGCGCTTTTCGGTCACCGCCAGCGAATGGATCAACGCGGTACCCACCAGCCATGGCATGAACGAGGCGTTTTCCACCGGGTCCCAGAACCACCAGCCGCCCCAGCCAAGTTAGTAATACGCCCACCAGCTGCCGAGCGCGATACCGATGGTCATGAACACCCATGCCACCGTGGTCCACGGCCGCGACCAGCGCGCCCAGGTGGAGTCGAGTTTGCCACCGAGCAGCGCGGACAAGGCGAAGGCGAAAGCGACGGAGAAACCGACATAGCCCATGTACAGCATGGGCGGATGGATCACCAGCCCGGGGTCTTGCAACAGCGGGTTCAGGTCGCGCCCGTCGAGCGCCGCCGGCAACAGGCGATCAAAGGGATTGGAAGTGATCAACAGGAACAGCAGGAAACCGACCGCTACCAATCCCATCACACCGAGCACGCGCGCCACCATTTCCAGCGGCAGGTGACGGCTGAACTTGGCTACCGCGATGGTCCACAGGGTCAGAATGAACACCCACAGCAGCAGCGACCCCTCATGTCCGCCCCACACCGCCGCCACGCGGTACGCCACCGGCAATTGCGAATTGGAATGCTGCGCGACATAGAGCACGGAAAAGTCGTTGGCAATGAAAGAGTAGGTCAGACAGGAAAATGCGATGGCCACGAACACGAACTGGCCGCTGGCCAGGGCACGCGCGGTATTCATCAGCACCGCGTTGCCGCGTGCCGCGCCGACGATGGGCAGCGTCCCCTGCAATAGCGCAAGAAACAGGGCGATAACTAAAGCAAAATTGCCGATCTCTGGAATCATCTGTGTCTTTCAGTGGGTTTTAGTTGGCCGGTGCACTGGCGCCGGATTTTGCCGCTTCCGCCTTGTTGATGGCATCCATCGCTTCGGGTGGCATGTAGTTCTCGTCATGCTTGGCCAGCACCTCTTCCGCAACGAAAAGATTATCGCCGTCCAGCTTGCCCTGCGCGACCACGCCTTTGCCTTCCTTGAACAGGTCGGGCAGGATGCCTTTGTACATAACGGGCATTTTTTCAGCGGTATCGGTGATATTGAAACGCACGGTCAGGCCATCCTTCTCCCGCTGCACGCTGCCCTCCTCGACCAGACCGCCGATGCGGAAACTGCGTCCCTGCGGCGCTTCGTTGTGATGCACCTGGGTCGGGGTGAAATACAGGCTGACATTGTTCTTCAGCGCGAACAGCACCAGCCCGACCGCGGCCGCCACCAGCGCCACGCCCAGCAAAATCCAGGTCAATCTTTTCTGTCTCGGGGTCATTCCGTCTCTCCGCTTTCGTTCATCCATCGCAACTGGCGCAATACCAGTTTCCGTCTGTGCCTGACCGCAACAATCTCGATCAGAAAAACCAGCAACGCCACGCCGTATGATCCCCATACGTAAAAGGCATAGCCGTTCATGGCGAAGAATTCAGACCAACTCATGCCTTCTCTCCCAATTCTTTCACCCAGTGCGTATTGGCTTCCCGCTCAAGGATGATGCTGCGCACCCGGGCCAGCGCGATTGCAATGGCATACAGCCAGCAGGCGGCCAGCATGATAAACATGGATTGCTGCATGGCGACATGCATGCTGGTGCCGCTAAATTTGATGGTCGACCCCTGGTGCAGGGTGTTCCACCATTGCACCGAATAATAAATGATCGGCACATTGACCGAGCCGACGATGGCGAGCAGCGCGCTGGCGCGATCCGCGCGGCGCGGGTCTTCGATGGAAGCCTGCAAAGCGATGAAGCCCAGATACAGGAACAGCAGGATCAGCTCGGAAGTCAGGCGTGCATCCCATACCCACCAGGCGCCCCACATCGGCTTGCCCCACAACGCGCCGGTCCACAACGAAATGAAGGCGAACAGCGCACCGGTCGGCGCCAGGGCGGAAGCCATCATGGCGGACAGACGCGTCTTGAAGATCAGTCCCAGCGCGGCATAGCCGGCCATGATGAGGTAGATGAACATCGACAGGATAGAGGCCGGCACATGAATGAAGATAATGCGGTAAGCCTCGCTCTGCACCGCGTCGGTCGGCGCCACGAAAAAGCCAATATAGAAACCGATGCCGAACAGAATGGCGGCAGGCCAGGCAAACCAGGGAATCAGTTTCCCCGCCAAGGCGTAAAAATTGGTGGGAGCGGAATATTTAAACCAGTTGATCGCCAATCTTCGTTACTCCATCGAAATGCGCAAGGCCTGCGCCGCCACGAATGGCGTGAATACCAGAGCGAACAGCAAAAACGCGCCCAACAAAGCGAGGTTGGAAACCGCATCGAGTCCGCTGTTCACCGCCTCCACCGCGCCCGCGCCAAAGATCAGCACCGGAATGGTCAGCGGCAGCACCAGCAACGACACCAGCACCCCGCCTCCGCGCAACCCCAGGGTCAGCGCCGCACCGACCGCGCCTATCATGCTCAACACCGGCGTGCCCAGCAGCAAAGCCAGCATCAGCGTCCAGATCGCCGCAAGCGGCATGTCGAACTGCACACCCAGCACCGGGGCGATCAGCACCAGCGGCAGGCCGGAGAGCATCCAGTGTGCAACGATCTTGCCCAGCACCATCACGCTCAGGGATTGCGGCACCAACATCATCTGCTCCAGCGTGCCGTCCAGATGGTCCGCCGCGAACATGCGCGGCAGCGACAGCATCGAGGACAGCAACGCGGCGACCCACAACACCCCGCCCGCCATCTTGCGCAACATCTCCGCCTCGGGTCCGACTCCCAGCGGGAACAGGCTCACCACCATCACAAAAAAAATCAGCGTGGTCAGCACATCCGCCCGCCGCCGCATCGCCAGCAGCATATCGCGGCGGATCACCAACCACAGCAGACCTAGCAGGGAAAGATGTTTCATACCAACACCAGGTCGCGGGTTCGGGTGCCCTCCACCTGCAGCGGCTGGTGCGTGGTGAAGATCACCATGCCGCGGTTCGACAGGTGTTCGCCAATAAGTTCCTGCATGAGGGTGACAGCCCCCACATCCAGTGCGGTCAATGGTTCATCCAGTATCCACAACTTCGCTTCCCCCACCAGCAAACGGCTCAAGGCGACCCGCCGCCGCTGGCCTTGCGACAGCACGCGCACCGGCAGATGCTCCTTGCGCCGCAAGCCCATGCGCCGCAGCGCCGCCAGCGCATCCTCCCCGCTCACCGCAATCCCGGCCAGTCCGGCGCTGATCTGCAAATTCTCCAGCGCGCTCAATTCATCCTTGATCGCATTGGCGTGGCCCAGATAGCACATCTGCGCATGAAACTGGTCATCCCATTCATGGATGTCTCGCCCCTGCCAGCGCACACTGCCCCGGGCGGGCTGTACAAAACCGCACAGGGTGCGCAACAGCGTGGTCTTGCCCTTGCCGTTCTCGCCCTGCACCCGCATCAACTCGCCGCCGCAGAGGGTGAAGTTCAAGCCCCCGAACAAACGCTGTTCTCCGCGCTCGCAGGCAAGATCGCTTACTTCCAGTTTCGGCTCGGATGACATCGGTGCGCGGGGACGGGGAAAGACCAAAAATTTAATAGCGGCCGATTATATACGATAGCCCCGCACTCGTCGGTTTGATGACACCTGCCGCTTGCGGCGGCTCAACCCGCACAAAAAAAACGCCGCTCAAGGAGCGGCGACAGGTGTGCGGCACTGCACGACTATTTTTCCGCCGCCGCAAAATCCTTCATTTCAATTTTTGCGTCCGACTTCATTTCTTCCATATACGCCTGCAACAGCGCCTCACCGGTCATCTGGCGGATTTGCCGGACGTAGCCGGCCAGTTTCTGCGGATCAATCAAATCAACCTCTTTCACCGCGTCGATGCGGGCCAGCAGATAACCGCGCTGCGCATCGGCCACCGCCACGTATTGCGGCAGATTGCCGGTGTCGGCAGCGAAGATCAGGCGCGCCAACTCGGCGGGCAGTTGGCCGGGCCGGGCGCGCTGCAGGGTCTGCGGAGCAGTCCAGCGCAACGCGGTTTTTTCGCCGCGCCGCAACTGCGCCAGCAGGGCCGCGCCCTGCGCACTGGCGGCCTGCAGGGCAGCCCGATCCAGCAGCTTTTGGCGAATTCCGGCGGCAACCTGCGCCAGCGGGCGGGTGCTGGCCGCGCGATGCTCGATCACTCTTGCCGCCAACAACACATTGGGCGCCACCTCAACCGCGCTGGTGTTGCGCTTATCCCGGATCGCATCATCGGAAAACACCGCCTGCAGCATCTTGTCGGTCCAGACACCGCCGGCCGCCTGGCCCCGGGTCAGCCACAGGGGGCCCTCAACCTTGGCCCCGATCAGCTCCGCCGCCGCTTGCAGGCTGTCGCTCTGTTCATACACCGTGTTATTGAATTGCTCCGCCAGCTCGGCAAAGCGATCGCCCGCCCGTTGCAGTTTCAGCGACTGCTCGATTTGCGCCCGCACTGCAGCCAGCGGCCTGGTCTTGCCCGGTTGAATGGCGGTCAGCTTGATGATATGAAAACCGAAGTCGGTCTGCACCAGATCGCTGATTTCGCCGCTGTTCAGGCCAAACACCGCGTCATCGAAGGCCTTGACCATCACCCCGCGCCCAAACATCCCCAGATCGCCGCCATTCTCTGCCGAGCCCGGATCGTCCGAATGTTGTTTGGCCAGGGCCGCGAAAGCCGCCGGCTTTTGCCGCACCTGCTGCAGGATCGATTCCGCTTTGGCGCGCGCCGCCTGTTTGTCGGCGTCCGGCGCACTTTTCGCCACCCCGATCAGGATGTGCGCTGCCTGGCGCTGCTCGGCAGTGCCAAACTCATTTGCATGGTCGCGGTAATACTGCTCGATTTCGGCTGCCGGAATCGACACCCTGGCGGCCAAGCGCTCGGCGGACAGCGTGAGATATTCGACCCGCGCCTGCTCCTGCAGGCTGAATTCCTGCGGATTTGACTCGTAATAGGCTTTGATTTCCGCTTCATCCACGGTCGCATTGCGGCGGAATGCGGCCGGATCAACAGTGGCCAGGGCGACGGTGCGCTGTTGTTCGTTGATGCGGATCAGGTCGGCTGCGGTGGTTTCTGCCGCATAACCGTTTTGGGTCAGCGCCTCGGTCAGTTGCCGGGTCAGCACATCCTGGCGCACGCGATATTCGAACAGGGCGGAATTCATCCCCTGCGCGCGCAGCGCGGCCTCGTAGGTTGACTTGTCGAAAACGCCGTCTTTCTGGAAGGCGGGCACCCCCGCGATCAGGCGCGCCATCTGCTCGTCGCTGACCACCAGTCCCGCGTCCTGCGCCTGCGCCAGAAGCAGCCTTTGGGTGACCAGGCCCTGCAGCACCGAGCGTTTCATTTCGGGATTATCGAACAGCGCGGGGTCGAAATTCTCCCCCAGCACTTCGCGCAAGCGCTGGCGCTGGCGCGCCAGCGCATCTTCGTATTCGGCCTGGCCGATCTTGTTCCCGTTGACCGTCGCCAGCGCGCCGGTATCACCCGAATTCTGGTAGGAGTCCAGCCCCCACAAGGCAAACGGCAGGATAATCAGCACCAGGACAATCTGTACCAGACGCTTTCTTTCGTGGACAAAATTGAACATCGCACCCCCTGGACTAATCGACGGACGCGCAAGCACCCGATATGAAAAAAGGCGAACTTTCGTTCGCCTTTGTTTGGCGGAGTGGACGGGACTCGAACCCGCGACCCCCGGCGTGACAGGCCGGTATTCTAACCAACTGAACTACCACTCCAAAAACTTTTTACCGC
>CAYTZF010000007.1:0-7299 GCA_964442265.1 uncultured Sideroxydans sp. | reverse complement strand
GTTCCGGTCAGAGCACAAATCCCAATCTGCTAAACTCGCAACACGACAACCACCTGATTCACCGGGTGATTGTCGTGTTTTTGCGGGAAAGAAACAACGTGTTCCATCAGAATAACTCGTATTGATCCGGCGATTTGAGAGCGGGTTGTTTGGCTTTTCCTCTGAATGTGAGGATGCGTTCGTACTGTTTGTCGGTGAACTGCAGTATGTTGACTTTGCCGCCCGCGGGCAAGGATTTTTCGACCTGTGTGCAATAGGTGTCCACTTGGCTCTGACTGCTGCAAAAACGCATATAAACCGAAAACTGTGACATCTCGAAACCCATGTCGAGCAGTGCATTTCGAAAGTCCGTGGCGGCTTTGCGTTCGGCCTTTTCGACAACCGGCAAATCGAACATCACCACGACCCACATAAGGCGATACCCCGAGAGCATCTTGTGCTAATCATCCTGCAATGACGACGCGAGATTGAGCGGTAGCCCCGGCGGTGGAAGATCGAGCTTGTCTTTTTCTCCCATGAAAACTTGCGCCAAAGAGATCGCAAGTTTTTGTGCGCACACCATCACCGGGGTTGCACCTGCGCTGGTTTGCATGTCGTCATATAAAGTTTTGACCAGGGCGCGTTTGCTTTCGGGCGTGATCATTGTTTCCCCTTGCCGCTGGAGTTGCCAAACCTTCAAGTCAATCACCGGCCTGAACGGCTCCATCAAGTCGTCCACCAAACGCATGGCGTTGCCTTCGTTGCTGTGGTGCAGCCCGATGGTGGGGTGCAGCCCAGCCGCGACGATCGCGCGTGCGGTGGCAGCACGAAGAACTGTATATCCATAGTTGAGCATGGCGTTAATGCCGCCACCTTGCTGATCACGGCGAAAGTCTTCGCCAAACAATAACCCCCAATAGCGCTTGGCGCCTTGCGCCTCGAAATTCTCCGGGTCACCCGAGCGAACTTTGCGCACCAGTGCTTGCAGCGGAACAAATGGAGCACCTGCGGCCTCAAGCGCAGCGGCTTGTTGCTGGAGTTTGGATTTGACGATGTCTGCCCACATGCGCTTGATCAATGGTTGTGTGGCGGCGAGTTGCGCGTCAAACCGTTTGGCCTGCTGATAATTGCCGTCGATGGTCATCACCATCCCGACCGCATTATGGTTGGCGGCGCATAACACAAACGGGGCGCAACGCTCTGCCAGTGCCACCAGCAGATTGTTGGTATAGCTCAGTCCGTGGGCATTAGCGATCACGGCAGCGATATCATCCAGCGGAACCTGCCCCAACTCTTTGCGATCACCTTCGGTATCTTGCACCACAAGAAAACCGCGCGAGAGAAACAGATGCCGCTTGTCATCCGCCACTTCGACGATGCGGCCTATCATTTCCCTTATTCCTTGAAGCCGGGATCGCGCAACTCGCCGATGGGAGAGATGGTTACGCGTCGGGCTCTGAAGCCGCGCAGACTATCTGGCGAAATACTTTTCTGGAAGAAGTTGTCTTCTAACGCCGACAAATTGAATGGCTTTCCCGCCTTCCGACCCTTCTGTGCCGCAAGCTTTGCGGTATAACGCGCACTGATATTTGATTCATTGTGTAGCACGAATGTAATTGCACCTGTGCTGTTGATTTTCAGTACGCACATCAATTGCGTTATTCCATCAACTTCTGCGCGAACATAATCGCCAATCAACAACCGCATGACCAATGGTTGCTCACTAATGCTTAAGGTCGGATGATGTAGTCTGGCCTCTCCGAATTGAGCAACAATCTGGTATGCACGGTAGCGTTCTATAACTTCAGCCGTCCATCCAGCATTTTCTGTTCTGATGATTTCAATGCAGTAATTGCTTCTGCTCCACAGTCCCATGTAAGGTTTGGGGGAGCCATTCTCAAGTAGCCCGTGGCGATAGCCATTCAGTGATTTAGCTTTATCATCTGTGAAGCTAACAACATCACGGTTTAAGATAGGCCTCTGGCGTTGACCATCAATTTCTTGCCTGTAGGTCGCCTTGCCTTCCCCTCTCAATCCATAAATGGTGGCATCAAAAATTCCGCCTTGATAAGCATGGTCTGGACGATGGCTAATCCAGATATTTTCAATCGCACGTTGCACATGCTCCCGATAACTTTCCCATGGCAGTGGCATGTTCTCCACCAGGCGATTGAGTTGTTGTTCGCGCGCGCTGGCGCTGGCTTTGGCAAAGCGTTGCAGAAGCCCTTGATCTGTTACCGCAATGACGCAGGCATCAACCGCGTGATGGCGGTGGTCGTTGCGGTTCTTTTCCCCGTGGAGGCCGAGTACGTCGTTTAGGCCGAATTTGCCGCGCAACATGGCCGTCATGCGACCTGGAATGACGCGCGTATTGGGACAGATCAAGTTCAGGTATTCACGCGCAACTTTACTAAGATGGCGTGTGTCATTCAGCGCGCGTGCCAAAAATCCCTTGTCATCCTTGAGCCAGCGTTGGTAACCATCTTCGGCAAAGCGATAGCGCTTTTCTTTGCGCATATTGCCGGCACGTGCAACGATGTCCTCAAAGTTCCAGCCTTGATTAGCAAAATCCTGCCTTGCATCCCAAGGGGTTCGGTTGCCTTTGACCCGATTCGCTTTGCGCATCGCCACGGTTTTGTTATTGAGGCTGTCGTCCAGGGTTTGTGAAAATGGTAGGATATGCTCGATTTCAACTTCATCGCTCAATACCATCGTGGCGCTGATTGGGGTGCCGGAATAAGGACATTTCCGATCGGCGATATCATCGCTCAGTTCTTCCCACAAAATCATCTTCTCGATGTCGTCTCGGTGTACCTGTTCTTCGCTGATATTCAGTATTCCTGCGGCCTCCTTGCGGAGACGTTCATTGCGTTTTTGATTCTTGGCCTGCCGCTCCTGTTCTTCCTTGCGTTGTTCCCGGCTTTGTTTCAAATCACGAGCCACCTCGACAATTACTTCGCTGGGATGTCCGTAGCGCTTGATGAGGGAATTCACGACCAGTCGGGTCTGATTCAAACCAATATGCACGGTCGGATTGGCGATTTTGCCGTAGCGTTTCTCGGGTGAGTCTTCCGGTTTGCCGCTACCAAAGCCAACATGACGCTGTAGGTATTCGCCGTAGTAAGGCAGTTCCTTGTGAATATGGAATGCCTTGATCTCACCCGTATCCTGATCGATGATTTCCACTTTGACGGTGACACCAGGAATTTCTGAATTGGTGGTGAGTTTGCTGTGATGTTCAAAGCCTGCGGCCTGTACCGCCTTGTCATACGTTACGACATCTTTGCGCAACTCCGGCAGGATAAGCGCAAGCGCTTTGGCGCATAGACTGCCATAGCCTTCTGGCAGGCCTGCATTGGCGATTGCTTCGGCGTGCTGTTCATCAACTCCAGTTTCATTTTGCAGCCAGTGCACGAGCTTGCCTTCGTTTTCTTCCGTGAGAAGTTGCATCACAATGGCATCCTGCTCGGTTTCGTTGAGTTTGAACCATGCAGGCCCGAAGTGTTCGTTCTTGCCAAGGATTGCGCTAGTGGTATTGCCTTTTAGTTCTTCGTGTTTTGGGTCTTCAAAGTTGAATTTCACCGCCCCGCCTACGCCGAGCAGCTTCTT
The DNA here is from genome assembly GCA_964442265.1 of uncultured Sideroxydans sp. Lineage (GTDB taxonomy): Bacteria > Pseudomonadota > Gammaproteobacteria > Burkholderiales > Gallionellaceae > Sideroxyarcus. Next base: position 3,711 of record CAYTZF010000007.1, on the reverse strand, counting down.
GATTTTCGTGAATGTACATTTGTTGTTTTCTTCCAGTGCGGTGATGAGCGTGTCACGCTGTTGCAAGGTTAATGGTTCTTCCTTCAGCCCATTTCGCAGGATGCGCAGGTTGTTCACCTCCTGATACATGCGGAAACGCTGGGTGGTGGGCAGAGCCAGCGGGGCGCGTTCCTCATCCGGCATGAGCGTGCAACGCCCAGGCTTGACGGGTTTGAGTGGACGTTGATGCAACAGTACGTCTTTCAGGTCGTCACGGGCTTTCTCGTTGAATTGTGAGGGGTTCAGTTCGGCTTGATTCCTCCAGAGTTCGTCAAACTCATGCTCGATCATCGCGCGATCGATATAGAGGTCGTAATACTTGTTTATCCTTGTCTTGCCGTCTTCCTTGATCTCTTTGTCCTGGTGATAACGGGCGCGCACGGGCTTGCCAGCCAAGTCGCGCTTGTATAACCATTCGCCGACTGTGCGGTAGTTTTCTGTTTTGAGCGTTTCGCGCAGTTTGCTGATTGCAGTTTTCAGTGCGCCGCTGTCATTATCTTTTTTGTCTGTTTTGCGATTGCTCTTGAAGCCGCGCCGCTGGTTGATGTGGAAAAGCGCGCGGCCAAATTCTGCAGGACTCAGAGCTTCATCCAAGCCTTTGGCTCTCAGCACATAAGGGTTCAGAGTTTCCAATGCCTTGCGCTGCACTTCTTCTGCGGGGAAGAAGCCGTATTCAATGAGCGTGCGCAACATGCGCGCCTTGCGTTTCAGCAGGCGGTCGCGCCTGCGGCGCATGGCGCGCGCTTCTCGGCGGGTAACGGCCAGTGAGGATCCATCCTTTGGATTGCGGCCATCGGAGAAGATGCGGACGCCCGCTTTAATGACGGCGCATGGTTGGTTGTCGGCATTCAGTCGAATCATTGCCCAGCCAAGTGAGGTGGAACCCAAATCAAGCGCCAGGCGATAACGCATCCTATTTTGCATGTTGCCCCCTTTGTGTGAGTGTGGGATTCTATTACGAATTTCTTGACGATATCGATTCTGGGAACTAGGATGCCACCCACCAGTAGATTGGGATTTGTGCTCTGACCGCTAACAAGCTGAAAGATGCACCAAATGAAAGAGCCGCTATATGCGGCTCTTTGCTTTGGTTGGATAGTATTACCGCAGAATCAAATTGTGGCTTTGCCGACTGCCTCGCGGTTCAGCTTTTTTCAGTTGGTTTGTTCCGCAACTTTGTTTTGCTTCTTCAAAGTAATACGAGATTGTCTCTGTGGATCAGTTCCGGCTCGTCGATATAGCCGAGGATGGCTTCGATCTCGCTGCTGGGTTTTCTGGCGATGAGGCGGGCTTCGTCGGCGCTGTAGTTGACCAGGCCGCGCGCGATGTCGCGGCCGTCGCCGTCGAGGAGGGCGACGACCGCGCCGCGCTGGAAGTTGCCGCCGACACCGGTGACGCCGATGGGGAGCAGGCTTTTGCCTTCCTGGCGCAGGGCGCGCACCGCGCCGTCATCCAAAGTCAGTTTGCCGCTGACCTGCAGGTGGTCGGCCAGCCATTGCTTGCGCGCATCCAGCGCGAGGGCGGGAGCGAGCAGCAGGGTGCCGATGGCTTCGCCTTGCAGCAGGCGCGGCAACACGTCTTTTTTATGGCCGGAGGCGATGACGGTGTGCGCGCCGCTGCGCGCGGCGCGTTTGGCAGCGAGCACCTTGGTGATCATGCCGCCGCGCCCGATGTGGCTGCCCGTGCCGCCGGCCATCAGCTCCAGTTTGCCGTCGCCCGCCTGCGCTTCACGGATGGGGGTGGCGCTGCTGTCTGTGCGCGGGTCGGCGGTGAACAGGCCGGTCTGGTCGGTGAGGATGACCAGCGTGTCGGCTTCGATCAGGTTGGTGACCAGCGCGCCGAGGGTGTCGTTGTCGCCGAATTTGATCTCGTCGGTGACCACGGTGTCGTTCTCGTTGATGATCGGTATGACGCCGAGGTTGAGCAGGGTGCGCAGGGTGGAGCGCGCATTCAGATAGCGTTCGCGGTCGGCCAGGTCGGCGTGGGTGAGCAACACTTGCGCGGCGAGCAGGTGGTGCTCGCGGAATGCGCTTTCGTAGGCTTGCACCAGCCCCATCTGGCCGACGGCTGCCGCCGCCTGCAATTCATGCACCGCGCCGGGGCGTTGTTTCCAGCCGAGGCGTTGCATACCCTCGGCGATGGCGCCGGAGGAGACGAGTAGCACCTCGCAGCCGTGCGCGCGCAGGGCGGAAATTTGCTGCGCCCAATTGCCGATAGCCCGCAGGTCCAGACCGGCGCCACTGTTGGTGACCAGGCTGCTGCCGACTTTGACGACGATGCGACGGGCTTGTGTCAGTACGGTTTTCATAGCGATGGGTCGTAGATATCGATTCCGCTTTCCTGCGCGCTGTCGCTGACCGCTTCCTGTTCTTGTGCCGCGACCCGGTCCAGGTGTTCCATGATGGCGTAAGTCATTTCCTTGCAGCCCTCGCCGTTGATGGCGGAGATGGTGAAGTGGCGCGTGCCTTCGCCGTAGGCCTCAAGGAAAGCGGCGACTTTTTCTTCGCGGTCCTGCAATAGGTCGAGTTTATTCAGTACCAGCCAGCGCGGTTTATTGTAGAGCGTTTCGTCGTATTTTTTCAGTTCGTTGACCAGCGCATGCGCTTCGTGCACCGGGTCGGCACCTTCGTGCAGCGGGGCGAGATCGACCAGATGCAGGAGCAGGCGGGTGCGCGCCAGATGGCGCAGGAACTGGTGGCCGAGTCCCGCACCTTCCGCCGCACCTTCGATCAGGCCGGGAATGTCGGCGATGACGAAGCTTTTCTGGTCGGACACGCGCACCACGCCCAGATTCGGGTGCAGGGTGGTGAAGGGATAGTCGGCGACTTTGGGCTTGGCAGCCGAGACGGAACGAATGAAGGTGGACTTGCCCGCGTTGGGCATGCCGAGCAGGCCGACATCGGCCAGGACTTTCAGCTCCAGTTGCAGTTCGCGCCGCTCCCCTTCTTCGCCCGGCGTGCATTGGCGCGGGGTGCGGTTGGTGCTGGATTTGAAATGCAGGTTGCCGAGGCCGCCCCTGCCGCCGCGGGCGAGCAAAACTTTCTCGCCGTCGCGGGCGAGGTCGGCGATCACTTCGCCGCTGTTGAGGTCGGTGATGACGGTGCCGACCGGCATGTGCAGGATGATGTCGTCCGCGCCCTTGCCGTAGCAGTCCGCGCCGCGCCCGGATTCGCCGTTCTTTGCGCGGTGCATGCGCGCGTAGCGGTAATCGACCAGGGTGTTGATGTTGCGGTCGGCGACCGCATACACGCTGCCGCCGTGGCCGCCATCGCCGCCGTCGGGTCCGCCCTTTTCGATGTATTTCTCGCGCCGGAAGCTGGCCGCACCGTTGCCGCCGTTGCCGGCGATCACTTCAATTTTTGATTCGTCGATGAATTTCATGGGGGTGCCCGAAAACAAAAAAGCCCTATCTCGCGATAGGGCTCATTCTAACTGCATGTGCTGCTTTACGCGGGGACGATGCTGACCGTCTTGCGGTTGAGCGCGCCCTTGACCGCGAATTGCACCTTGCCGGTGATCTTGGCGAAAAGTGTGTGGTCCTTGCCCATGCCGACGTTGTCGCCGGCGTGAACCTGGGTGCCGCGCTGGCGGATAATGATGCTGCCGGCGCTGATCAGTTCACCACCGTAGCGCTTGACGCCCAGTCGTTTCGAATGTGAGTCGCGGCCGTTA
>CAYTZF010000006.1:0-3416 GCA_964442265.1 uncultured Sideroxydans sp. | reverse complement strand
TCTGCTGCTGACTGCCGGGCCAGCCGCAGCGGGGGATGAAGCGCCTCCCGTTTTGCGTTTCGCCATTGAACGCTACGTGGTTGAGGGTGCGAAGCTGCTAGCACAATCGGATTTCGATGCGGTCGTCGCGCCCTACCTGGGCAAAGAAAAGGATTTCTCCGACGTGCAGTCGGCGCTGGAAGCGATCGAAGAGTTGTATGCGCAACGCGGTTATTCGGCGGTGCATGTGCTATTGCCGGAGCAGGAACTGGAAGCGGGCGCGGTGCGCTTCGAGGTGATCGAAGGGCACTACGGCAAGGTCGAAGTGAAGAACAACCGGTTCTTTAGCGAGGCGAATGTGCTGAACGCGATCCCCTCGGTGAAGAGCGGCGGCGTGCCGCAGGCCAGGCAGGTGGCGCGGGAATTGCGCCTGGCGAACGAGAACCCGGCGCGCCGCATCGATGTTGTGCTCAAAGGCGGCGCGCAGGATGACGAGGTGGATGCCGGAGTGCAGGTCAGCGACAGCAAATTCTCGCAGTGGACGCTGACGGCGGATAACTCCGGCACGGTGGAGACCGGGCGCTCGCGCATCGGCCTGTCCTATCGCCACGCCAATCTGTTCGATCTGGATCACGTGGCCCAGATCCAGGCGCAGATTTCGCCGGAGCACACCGACCGCTCGCAAGTGATCGGCGGCAGCTACAGGATGCCGTTGTACGAGGCGGGGCACAGCATCGAATTCTTTGGTTCCTACTCCAACATCAATGCGGTGGTGGGCGGCTTGTCCAACTTTCAGGGCGGCGGCCTGATGTTCAGCACGCGCTACAACATCCCGCTGGAGCGCCGTGGCACGTTCGATCCGCGCGTTTCTTTCGGCCTGGACTGGCGCCGGTTCGACAAGATTGAGCTGACCAGTCCACCGCCGACGACGCTGTTCGGCGAGATCGTGGTGACCCCGTTGAGCGCGGCTTATACCACCCAGGGGCGGCTGGGCAGGGGCGACCTGGCGCTGAACACCTCGCTCACCGTCAACGTGCCGGTCGCCGGCAGCGGCAAATCAGCCGACTTCGCCACCTATGACCGGATCAATACGGCAAGTCCGGAGTCGCACTACAAAGTGCTGCGCTTCGGCGCGTCGTACTTCCTGCCCTTCGCCGCAGACTGGCAATGGCGCACCGCTTTCAGCGGGCAATGGAGCAGCGACCGGCTGATTCAGGGCGAGCAGATCCGTCTGGGCGGCGCGGACGGCGTGCGCGGCTTCTCGGAAGGCAGCGAAACCGGCGAGCGCGGCGGCAAGCTCAATCTGGAACTGTATGCGCCGGCGTGGAACAAGGGAGGGGCCGCTGTGCGCGGTCTGGTATTCGCCGATGCCGGCCGCGTGCAGCCGAAATCGGCAAATAGCGTGAATGTCGCCAGCCTGGGACTTGGCCTGCGCGCGTCCTATTCCGATGCGCTGGCGCTGCGTTTCGATGCCGGTCGCATCATGAATGAAGGCACCGATCCCAAGCAGCAGCAGGGCGATTGGCGCCTGCACGCTTCCCTGGCCGGAACCTTTTAGGGGGATACGATGAAAAAATCCTTACTCGCTCTCGCTTTGCTCTTGTTGATGCCGCCGGCGCTGGCGGCGGACGAGGCGGCGGGCAATGTGCGCTACATTAGCGGCACGCTGGTGGCGCAGAAAGCCGACGGCACGCTGCGCGTGTTGCGGCCCAAGTCGGAGGTGCGTCCGGGAGAGTTGCTGGTGACCGGCAAAAGAAGCTACGCGCAAGTCACGATGAACGATGGCACTAAAATGACCTTGCGCCCGAATTCCAACCTGAAGATCGAGGCGTACCAGTTCAAGCAGGATGCCCCCAAGGCGGACAACGCGATTTTTCGCCTGCTCAAGGGCGGCTTCCGCACCGTCACCGGGCTGATCGGCAAGCGCGGCAATCCCGATGCGTACCAGCTGCGCGCGGCGGGCGCGACCATCGGCATTCGCGGCACCGATTTCACTTCGCGCCTGTGCGCCAGCAAGGGTTGCGCGGAGGACGAAGCGGTTGCCCGGGCACTGGTTGCGCCAAAGCCCAAGGCGGTTGGCCGCGTGATGCGCGTGCAGGGCGAACTGGCGGCCAGGGAAGCCGGCGGCAAGATCAGGAAGCTGACTTTGGGCTCGCCCGTGTTCGAGGGCGACACATTGCAGAGCAATGCGGCCTCGTATGCGGTGGTGGTGTTCCGCGACGGCGGGCGCATCACGCTGCAGGCGAGCAGCGTGTTCCGGGTCGAGGCATTCAAATACAACAAGGCGCGGGGACAGGAAAACATCGCGCTGCGCCTGATCAAGGGCGGCGTGCGCGTGGTGACCGGGCTGATCGGCCGGGTCAACCGCAACAACTACAAATTCCGCATGTCAGGCGCAACCATCGGCATCCGCGGCACCGGTTTTGATGCCTGGTGCAACGGGCCCTGCGCGGAAGGCGCGGCGGATTTCGGCGCCAACCCGGAAAATCCGCTGGACGGCGCCGGGGTATATGTGTGGGAAGGCGAAGTGTTGCTGGTGGGGCCGGGCGGTTCCTACACCGTGGCGATCAACCAGGCGGCGATCATCGCGCGTGAAACCGGCAGACCGGTGCGCATCCTGACCGTGCCGCCCGCCGTGGAAAACAACGAAGCACCGCGCCCCGACGGCGTGCCGGTCGATCTGGAAAAAATGTTTGAAGAGGCGGATACGGGCGGGGAGGCTGGACTGTACGTGACTGTGTATGACGGCCATATCATCCTGGGCAGAGGGGATCAGCAGATCAATCTGGGCCGGGGCGAGAGCGGTTTTGCCAACGACCGGATCTTGGCGCGGCTGGCTGAAACCCCCGGCTTCATGGAGGATAAGAAGCTGGAGGATCTGGAACGATACGATGATTCCGGTGGCGACCAGAACGGCTGCGTGATCCGCTAGCCTGTGGTGGGTGGGCCGGGTTGTGTAGGTCGGACTTCAGTCCGACAAGTCGGGTTGAAACCCGACCTACAACACTGGAGCAGAACGACGACTCCGGCGGGAGCAGGAACGGTTGCGTGGTCCTCTAGCCTGTGGTGGGTGGGCCGGGTTGTGTAGGTCGGACTTCAGTCCGACAAGTCGGGTTGAAACCCGACCTACAACACTGGAGCAGAACGACGACTCCGGCGGGAACAGGAACGGCTGCGTGGTCCTCTAGCCGGTTGCAGCACAGATAGCCGGGAAGCCAATCGGTTTCCCGGCTATTTTTTTGCGTCGTCGCCTTCGACCGCGCGCGTGTAGGAATCGTAATCCGGACTCGGTTGTGCGGCGCGTTCGTCCGGTGCGCGCTGGGCCTCGTTGTTGCTGCGGATACCTTCGTACAGATTGCGCGCGGGGTCGGCGCATCCGGCCAATAACAGTAAAACGAGCCGGCAGGTTAACTTCATGCCTGCGCTCTCGCCCAATC
>CAYTZF010000005.1:0-10137 GCA_964442265.1 uncultured Sideroxydans sp. | reverse complement strand
CTGGAGATTGGCGGCTGCGGCATGGTGCATCCGAACGTGCTCAGGCACGTCGGCATCGACAGCGAGAAATACATCGGCTTTGCCTTCGGCATGGGGGTGGAGCGTTTGACCATGTTGCGTTATGGCGTCAATGACCTCAGGCTGTTCTTTGAAAATGACCTTCAATTCCTGAAGCAGTTTTCATAATGAAGAAAAGTTCCGAAACATTTGGCTATGACATAACCAGTCTGCGGCTGGTTAGTCTGCGCCACAACAACCTGCAATTCCTGAAACAATTCAACTGATATGCAATTCTCAGAATCCTGGTTGCGCACCTTCGTCAATCCTTCGCTGTCGAGCGGGGATTTGTCGCATCTGTTGACCATGGCCGGGCTGGAAGTGGAGGAGATGAAACCTGTCGCGCCGGCTTTTGACAAGGTCGTCGTGGGAGAAGTGCTGGGCAAAGACAAACATCCCGACGCGGACCGCCTGAATGTGTTGACCGTGAAAGTTGGCGCGGCCGAACCGCTGACCATCGTGTGCGGCGCGGGCAACGTGACCGTGGGCATGAAAGCGCCGTGCGCGCTGGTCGGCGCCAGGCTGCCCGGCATCGAGATCAAGCAGGCCAAGGTGCGCGGCATCGCCTCCTTCGGCATGATGTGCTCGGAAAAGGAGCTCGGGCTGGCGGAAGAAAGTGCCGGGCTGATGGTGCTGAATGACGATGCTGTCGTCGGGCAGAACATCCGCGAACATCTGGCGCTGGACGATCATCTGATCACCCTCAAGCTTACGCCGAACCGCAGCGACTGCCTGTCGCTGAACGGCATCGCGCGCGAAGTGGCGGCCTTGACCGGCGCACCGCTGCAAGCCGTTCCGCCAGCCTCCTTCAAACAAACCGGCAGCCTGAACCGCAAGGTCAAGATAACAGCGTCCGCTGCCTGCCCGCGTTACAGCGGGCGGGTGATCTCCGGCGTGAACGCCAAGGCAGTCACCCCGGCCTGGATGGTGCAACGCCTGCAGCGCTGCGGATTGCGCAGCATCAGCGCGCTGGTCGATGTGACCAACTACGTGTTGCTGGAGCTGGGACAACCGCTGCATGCTTTCGATCTGAACAGGCTGAACGGCAATATTGACGTGCGTTTTGCCGGCAAGGGCGAGAGCCTGAAACTGCTGAACGAGCAGACCGTTGAGCTGCAGGACGACATGCTGGTGATCGCCGACGGCAAGGGTCCGGTCGCGCTGGCCGGCGTGATGGGCGGGGCCGACAGCGCGGTGGACGAGGCGACCACCGACATCTTTCTTGAAAGCGCATTCTTTGCGCCCGGAGTCATCATTGGCAAATCGCGCCGTCTCGGTTTCAGTTCCGATTCTTCCTACCGCTTCGAGCGCGGCGTGGATTTTGCCGTAACCCGGGTCGCGCTGGATCGCGCCACGCAATTGATCCTCGACATTTGCGGCGGACAGGCGGGGTCGGTGACGGAAGAACAAGGCGAACTGCCTGCGCGCCAGCCAGTGAAGCTGCGCACCACGCGCGTGTTGCGCGTGCTGGGTGTGGCACTGAAAGCAGACGAGATCGCGCGGATCCTGACGCGGCTCGGCATGGTTTTCCAGCAACACGACGGCGAGTTCATCGTCACGCCGCCAAGCTACCGTTTTGACATCGCCATCGAGGAAGACCTGATTGAGGAAGTCGCGCGTGTGCATGGCTATGAAAACATCCAGCCCGCGTCTATCCAGGCGCGCATGACCATGTTGCCGCTGCCCGAGGCGGAGCGCCCGCAGGCAAGTCCGCGCCGGATCATGGTGTTGCGCGATTATCAGGAAACCATCAACTATGCTTTCGTCGAAGCCGGTTGGGAGCGCGACCTGTGCGGCAATGCCGCGCCCGTCGCGCTGAAGAATCCCATCGCCAGCCAGATGAGCGTGATGCGCAGCAGTCTGCTGGGCGGATTGCTGGCCGCCTTGCGCGCGAATCTTGCGCGCAAGCAACCGCGTGTCCGCCTGTTCGAGGTCGGCGGCTGTTTCCGCGCCGAGGCCGGAACTTATGTGCAGCAGGACCGCTTGGCCGGATTGGCCTATGGCGGGGCGGTTGCGGAGCAGTGGGGCGTGCCCGCGCGCAACGTCGATTTCTTCGATATAAAAGGCGATGTCGAAGCCTTGTTCGCACCGCGGCGTTTGACTTTGCAGGCGGCGCCACACCCGGCTTCGCATCCCGGACGTTCGGCGCGAATTCTGCTGGAGGACAGGCCCGTCGGCTGGATCGGCGAGTTGCACCCGCAATGGCAGCAGCAAAATGATTTGCCGCAACCGGTGCAGTGGTTTGAAGTCGAATTGTCCCCCCTGAGGCAGGGGAGCTTGCCAAAATTGGCGCCTGTCTCGCGCTTTCCGCTGGTGCGGCGCGATATCGCCGTCGTGGTGGATGAAGCGGTCAGCGCGCACGCTTTGCTGCAAGCCATGCGCGCGTGCCAAGCGCCCCATGTAATGGCCGTTGATCTGTTTGATCTGTATCGCGGCCCCGGCGTCGGCGGGGGGAGAAAAAGCCTTGCATTCCGTGTGTTATTACAAGATACTCAAAAAACGCTGACGGATTTTGAAATCGAGCCGAGCATGGCGCGACTGGTTGCAGCAGTGCAGAAAAATGGGGCACAAATAAGGGGAGAGGCATGACAACAACGCTAACCAAAGCGGAATTGGCGGACTTGCTGTTTGAAAAAGTGGGATTAAACAAACGCGAGGCAAAGGATATGGTGGAAGCATTCTTTGAGGAAGTTCGCGCCAAACTCGCCGAAGGCGACAGTGTCAAACTCTCCGGGTTTGGCAATTTTCAACTGCGCGACAAGCCGCAGCGGCCGGGCCGCAATCCGAAGACGGGCGAAGAAATTCCAATCACCGCGCGCCGCGTGGTAACGTTTCATCCCAGCCAGAAACTGAAACTCATGGTAGAGAATAACTATCATGGAAGCGCGGAAAACTGATACGGATTTGCCGGTGATTCCGGCCAAACGCTATTTCACCATCGGTGAAGTCAGCGTACTGTGCGGCGTCAAGGCGCACGTGTTGCGCTACTGGGAGCAGGAATTCAGCCAGTTGAAGCCGCTCAAACGCGGCGGCAACCGTCGCTATTACCAGCACCATGAAGTTTTGCTGATCCGGCGCATCCGCCACTTGCTGTACGAGGAAGGTTTTACCATCAGCGGCGCGCGCAGCCGTCTCGACCAATCCGATGTTGACGGCATAGTGCCGCTTCAGTCTTCTCCTGTTGCGGCACGCTTCGATCCGGCGCAATTGCGCCGCGAATTGGGGGAAGTGCTGGATTTGCTGCGCGCATAAGAGCAAAAATGATTTCATCATTTTTTCGCTCTGCTATAATCCGCGCCCTCGGGGCGTAGCGCAGCCTGGTAGCGCACTTCGCTGGGGGTGAAGTGGTCGGAGGTTCGAATCCTCTCGCCCCGACCAGATCGTCAAACATCACACGAATCCGGTTCCGCCGGATTTTTTGTTGGACGCAAAAAATTGACTGGTAAATCTCCCAAGCGCAGGATGCGAAGTATTCTTTGCGCTGCGCCAGATGCCCCCCAAAATAAAACCATGCAGACGTGTCTTGAAAAGGGGAGCGCCTCTGTGGCGCACGCCGCCAGCCATGATTTTTAATACCCAATTTTTTTTGTGTGGCATGCCGTGAGCCGATTCTGCCACCGTGCGCAGCTTGTGCTGGCGCTGGTTCTTCTTTTTCTGCCGCCAACTTTTGCCGCACCCATGCGTGTCGCGGTTGTTCTGAGCGGGGAGCGGGCATTCTATCGCGAGTTTGCAAGCGCTCTGGGCGCGCAACTGGACCCGGCGCAATTTAGCCTGTCGGTAGGCACCGAAGCGGCGGTGCCAGACCATGCCGATCTTTACGTGGCGGTCGGCATGAAAGCGACCGCCGTCCTTGCCAATACGACGCGACCGCTGTTGAGTGTGTTCACCCCGCGTAGCGCGGTTGATGCGCTAAATGTCCCTTCCTCTTTTGCCGCCATCTACATCGATCAACCCGTTTCCCGCCGCTTGGCGCTGATTACCGCCGTGCTGCCGCAGGCGCGCTCCGTGGCTGTATTGTATTCGTCACCACCGGTGGAGTTGCCGATGTTGCAAAGGGCTGCATCCGCGGCGGGACTGACCGTGAATAGCCGGGAAGTCGTTCGGCGGTCGGATATCTCGCCGGATTTGGCGGAAGTGCTGAACAAATCCGATGTTTTGCTGGTACTGGCTGATTCTGAGATCTATCGCCCGGATACCCTGCGTAACATTCTTTTGCAGACGTATCGTCAGCGGGTTCCGATGATCGGACTTTCCTCCCAATATGTGCGCGCGGGAGCTTTGTGTGCGGTGTACACGTCGCCGCGCCAAATCGCGCAGCAGGCGGCTCGTGCAATCGGACAATATGCCGCAAGCGGCCGCTTGCCCGCGAGCAGCTATCCCGACTATTTTGAAGTGGCAGTCAACACCCAGGTGGCGCGTTCACTCGGTTTGAACATTCAAGACGCAGAACAACTGCGCGCATTCATCGGGAGGCAAAAATGAAACGCTTTGGCATAGAACGGCAGGCACTGGCGGTGGCGCTGATCCCGGTGCTGATTCTGGCGGTGCTGCTGGAAAGTGCCTTCCTGTATTTTCGCCTCGACGAACAGGAACAGATACTGCAGGATCGCGCCGAACTGATTGCGCAACAACTGGCTTCTTCCTCCGAGTTTGCCGTGTTTTCGGCCAACCGCAGCGTGCTGCAACAACTGACGGAAGGCGTGTTGTGGCAAAAAGATGTGATCGGGGTGCGCCTGTATGACACTGACGGCAAAACGCTCTCCGTGGCAGGGGGTGCGCATTGGAACAATGCCCCTTCAAGACAAGCGGGTGAGGGCGGTATCTGGCAGGACGAGCAATCCCTGCGCGTGATTCGGCCTATCGTCTCCACCCGTTTGGTGCTGGATGACAGTGCAGCACCGGCAACGGATAGTGCCGCCAGCAGCATGGGCGGGGTGGAACTGGTGATGAGCAAGCGACGCCTGAGCCTATCCAAGTTCGAACTGGTTGTGTTCAGTTTGTTGCTGACAGCACTGGTGCTGTTGGTGTCCGTGCTGGCCGCGATGCGGGTGGCGCGCCGGATCACTTTGCCCATTTTTGGCATGCGCGCAGCGCTGCGTGATCTGGGAGACGGCAGACTGGACACCCGGGTGGGCGAGATGCAGGTGAGCGAATTGAATGACCTTGGCCAGGGGATCAACCAGATGGCCTCCAGGCTTCAGCAACAGCAGGAACACTTGCAACAGCGGATCGAACAGGCGACCCACGCCTTGCGCGAAAAGAAGGAAGAGGCGGAGAAGGCAAATTTTGACAAAACCCGTTTCCTTGCCGCAGCCAGCCACGACCTGCGCCAGCCGATGCATGCGCTGGGGTTGTTTATGGGAGAACTGCGCCAGCGCATCAACACTCCGGAACAGCGTCAGATCGTGGATAAAGCGGAGGAGGCGGTCAGTGCGATGTCCGGTTTGCTTGAATCTTTGCTGGATATTTCCAAACTGGATGCCGGAGTGATCGTTCCGCAATTACAGGAAATCGATATGACTGTGCTGGCGAACCGCTTGCTTTCGGTGTTCGGGGAGCAGGCGGCACAAAAGTTCATCACCCTGCGTGTTCGTTGCAGCAGCGCGCGGGTGGTCAGCGACCCGATCCTGCTGGAGCGCATCCTGCTTAATTTGCTCGGCAATGCAATTCGTTACACTCCTCAGCATGGTACGGTGATGCTTGCCTGTCGCAGGCAGGGAGATCATTTGTGCATTGAAATTCGTGATAACGGGGGCGGAATCGCGCCGGAGGATCAGAAAAAAATCTTCCAGGAGTTCGTGCAACTGGAAAATGCCGCACGCGACCGCAGCAAGGGCTTGGGACTCGGTTTGCCCATCGTCCAGCGTTTGTGCCGGCTGTTGCAGCATCCGCTCTCTTTGCGTTCGGCGCCCGGGGTGGGCACAACTTTCCGGATCGAAGTACCGCTGGTGCAGGGCCTGCGAGAACTTCTGGCGCAACCGTCCCGGGTGCTATCCTCCCCGTTGCAAGATCCCGGCGGATTTGGCGGCATCAAGGTGCTGGTGGTGGACGATGACGAACTTGTGCGCAGAGGAACCGGCGGGCTGGTCGCGTCCTGGGGATGCGAGGTTGTTGCGGCGGCAACTCTGGCCGAAGTGATGCAGAAAAAAGGAGAATCGTTCGCTCTGGTGATTTGCGATTATCGCCTGCCGGATGGCGACGGTCTGATGCTGTTTGATTACATTTGGACACACTGCACGGCCAAGCCTGCCTTCATTCTGATCAGCGGCGATACATCACCCGGGATACTGCAGCAAGTGGCGGCGCACAAGTTGCACTTTTTGCACAAACCGGTGCGCCCGGCCAAGTTGCGCTCGATGATGAATGCCCTGTTGCGGCAGAATCAGGATGAGGCCAGTTGAGCCAGTCCCGCCGGATCGAGCACCTCGATCTGCTCGCGCCCCAGGCGCACCCAGCCCTGATCGGCGAACCCCTTGAGCAGGCGGCTGACCATCTCGCGCGCGCTGCCCAATTCGTCGGCCAGCGCCTGATGGGTGGCATGGATGGGGCTGGTCCGGGCGACCAGAAGGGCGGCCAGACGCTGGTCCAGTTTCTGGAAAGCCACCGCCGTCACCAGTTCCATCAGGTCGGTCAGGCGCTCGGTGAATAGTTGGAACACATAGTTGCGAAAACCCTCGTGGCGGTTGAACAAATCATGGAACATCGCAGCCGGCAACATCACCATCCTGATCTCCTGCTCGCACAGGCCGCGTGCCTGATAACGGGTGTGGCCGAGCAGACAACTGCTGGTGAGGATGCAACTTTCCCCCGGCAACACCCGGTAGAGCTGTAATTCGCGCCCGTTGGCCGAGGCCTTGATCACGCGCAGGCTGCCTCCCAGCAACAGCGGAAATCCCCGGCATTGTTGGTCTTCGTCAAACACTGTCGCACCCGACGGAATGGTGAGAAATGCCGCGCCGTCCAACAGGTTTTTCATTTCCCTCGCCGGTAAGTCGGCCAGCATTGGATAATGTTGCAACAATCGGGTGTGAATGTCGCTTCCGGGCATGGCTATTCAGGCCGCATGTGCGGGAACAGAATTACATCGCGGATGCTGGCGCTGTCGGTCAGCAGCATCACCAGCCGGTCGATGCCGATGCCTTCACCCGCTGTCGGCGGCAGGCCGTATTCCAGCGCGCGGATGTAGTCGGCATCCTTGTACATTGCTTCCTCGTCGCCCGCTTCCTTGGCGGCGACCTGTGAGTCGAAGCGCGCCTCCTGGTCTTCCGGATCATTCAGCTCGGAAAAACCGTTGGCGATTTCGCGTCCGACGATAAACAGTTCAAAGCGCTCGGTGATGTCCGGTCTGGCATCCGATGCGCGCGCCAGCGGCGAAGTCTCCACCGGATAATCGACGATGAAGGTCGGCTCGAACAGATGCGCTTCGGCCAGTTCCTCGAACAGCGAAAGCTGCAGGCCGCCGATGCCGTCTTCCGGTTTGTATTTGGCTTTTAAATCCTGCAGTTCGCTGACGATGAACTCGCGGTTGTTGAGTTGGTCTTCGGTAAACTGCGGGTGATATTTGCGGATCGCCTGCACCATGGTCAGACGGTGAAAGGGTTTGCCCAAATCCAGTTCCTTGCCCTGATAGCTGATGACCGTCGTGCCCAGCACCTTTTGCGCGACCTCGGCAAACAGGCGCTCGGTAAAGTCCATCAGGTACTTGTAATCGCGGTACGCCTCGTAGAACTCGATCATGGTGAACTCGGGATTGTGGCGCGTCGATAGTCCTTCGTTGCGGAAATTACGGTTGATCTCGAATACCTTTTCGAAACCGCCGACCACCAGCCGCTTGAGATACAACTCGGGGGCGATGCGCAGATACATGTTCATGTCCAGCGCGTTGTGATGTGTCTCGAACGGCTTGGCCGATGCGCCGCCGGGAATGGGGTGCATCATCGGCGTTTCGACTTCCATATAGCCGTCGCGCACAAAGAAATCGCGGATCGCCTGAACGATCCGGGTGCGCGTCATGAAGACGTTGCGGGTTTCTTCGTTGGTGATGAGGTCAAGGTAACGCTGGCGATATTTCTGCTCCTGGTCGCTCAGGCCGTGGAATTTTTCCGGCAACGGGCGCAGCGCCTTGGTCAGCAAGCGCACCTGCGATACACGCACCGACAGTTCGCCGGTCTTGGTCTTGAACAGCACGCCGACCGCACCGAGAATATCGCCGAGGTCGTCATGCTTGAACCCGGCGTGCGCTGCCTCGCCGGTATGGTCGTTGCTGATGAACAGCTGGATGCGCCCGCTCATGTCCTGGATTGTGGCGAAGCTGGCCTTGCCCATCACGCGCTTGAGCATCATGCGTCCGGCAACGGCAACCTGGACTTGCGCCGCTTCCAGTTCATCATGCGTCCTGGCGTCGAATTCGCCATGCAGATCGCCGGCGAGATGCTTGCGCTCGAAGTCGTTGGGGAAGGCGATGCCTTTTTCGCGGATCGCGCGCAGCTTGGCGCGGCGCTCGGCGATGATCTGGTTGCTGTCTTGTTGCGGAATATTCTGTTCGGTGTTCATGATGAGTTCCTGAATTAAACGCCTTGTTTCAAACTGGCCGCGATGAAATCGTCGAGGTCGCCGTCGAGCACGGCCTGGGTGTTGCCGACTTCGTGGTTGGTGCGCAGGTCCTTGATGCGCGACTGGTCGAGCACGTAGCTGCGGATCTGGTGTCCCCAGCCAATGTCGGACTTGGTGTCTTCCAGCGCCTGTTTCTCGGCGTTGCGCTTGCGCAGTTCTTCCTCGTACATGCGCGATTTCAGCATCGACATCGCCTCCGCGCGGTTCTTGTGCTGCGAACGGTCGCTCTGGCATTGCACCACGATATTGGTCGGGATGTGGGTGATACGCACCGCCGAGTCGGTCTTGTTGATGTGCTGGCCGCCCGCGCCGGAGGCGCGATAGGTGTCGACGCGCAGGTCGGCGGGGTTGATATCAACCTCGATCGAGTCATCCACTTCGGGATAGACGAACACGCTGGAGAACGAGGTGTGGCGGCGGTTGCCGGAGTCGAACGGCGATTTGCGCACCAGGCGATGCACGCCGGTTTCGGTGCGCAGATGGCCGTAGGCGTATTCGCCGCTGATCTTGATCGAGGCACCCTTGATACCGGCGACTTCACCGTCGGACTGCTCCAAGATTTCGACCTGAAATCCTTTGCGCTCGGCATAGCGCAGATACATGCGCAACAACATCGAGGCCCAGTCCTGCGCCTCGGTGCCGCCGGAGCCGGCCTGAATATCGAGGAAGCAATTGCTGGCATCGAGTTCGCCGGAGAACATGCGGCGGAATTCCATGTCGGCGACCAGTTTTTCGGTCTGCTCGATATCGGCGGCGATGCTGATCAGGCTGGCATCGTCATTCTCCGCCAGTGCCATCTCCATCAGTTCGCTGTTGTCGTTGAGGGATTGTTCGACTTGTTGCAGATTGAGCACGATGCCTTCCAGCATCTTGCGTTCGCGTCCCAGTTCCTGGGAGCGTTTGTTATCCTGCCAGACGGCGGGGTCTTCGGCTAAAACGACGACTTCGGCGAGGCGTTCCTGCTTGCCGTAGTAGTCAAAGATACCTCCGTAGTTCGAGGTTGCGGATACGCAGGTCCTGTATCTTGTTGGTGAGTGCGTTGAGTTGTTCGGCTTCCATTTTTTGTGTTCTGTCGCTGCTTGCAAGGGCGGCGATTATAGCTGAAAGGGGGTATCAGGTCACAGGAAGAGCAGGCCAAGCGCAACGCCGGTCGTGATGGCGACGAAGCCGACGGCGATGTGTTTTGCCAGCGCCATGCCACCGATGGACACGGCCAGGCCAAACTTGAAAGCCATGTTGGAGACGAAGGCGATCGCGATCGCGATCGAGATGACCGCCTGCTCACTGCTCAATTTATCCATCTGGAACAAGCGCAGGCTGGACAGTGTGATGGCATCGACATCGGTCAAGCCGGAGGCGATGGCCACGAGATACAGCCCGCCGCTGCCGGCCACATCCGACAGCCAGGCAGAGCACAGCAGCACGACCACGAACAGCAGACCGAAACCCAGCGCGGCATGCAGTTCG
>CAYTZF010000004.1:0-6785 GCA_964442265.1 uncultured Sideroxydans sp. | reverse complement strand
CAGAATCGCGTGTTCGATGCCGCCGATGTATTGATCCACCGGCAACCATTTTTGCGCCGCAGACTTGTCCACCATGCCGGTGGCACATTGCGGGCTGGTGTAGCGCGCGTAGTACCAGCTCGACTCGACGAAGGTGTCCATGGTGTCCGTCTCGCGCCGCGCGGGACCGCCGCATTGCGGGCAGGTGCATGCGTAGAACTCAGGCATCTTCGCCAGCGGCGAGCCTGCGCCATCCGGCACCACGTTCTCCGGCAACACCACCGGCAACTGCTCGTCCGGCACGGGCACATCGCCGCAGCTTGGGCAATGGATGATAGGGATCGGGCAGCCCCAGTAGCGCTGGCGCGAGATGCCCCAGTCGCGCAGACGGAACTGCACTTTCTTTTCGCCCAGGCCTTTGGCGCTCAGGTCGGCGGCGATGGCGTCCACCGCCTGTTCGTGATTCAGGCCGTCGTATTTACCCGAGTTCACGCACACACCGTTGTCTTTGTCGGCATACCAGTCCTGCCAGGCGGCATCGCTGAAGCTTTGCGCTTTCACTGCGATGGATTGGCGGATCGGCAAATGGTATTTTTTGGCGAAGCCGAAATCGCGCTCGTCATGCGCCGGCACCGCCATCACCGCGCCTTCGCCGTAACCCATCAGCACATAGTTGCCGACCCACACCGGCACCTGTTCGCCGGTCAGCGGGTGGGTGACTTTGAGGCCGGTGTCCACGCCCTTCTTTTCCATCGTGGCGATGTCGGCTTCGGCCACGCCGCCCTGTTTGCATTCCTCGATGAAGGCGGCGAGCTTCGGATTGTTCTGTGCGGCGCGGGTCGCCAGCGGATGTTCGGCCGCCACCGCGACAAAGGTCACGCCCATGATGGTGTCGGCGCGGGTGGTATAGACCCAGAGCTTTTCGTTGTCGCCATACGTAAAGGCAAACCTGACCCCGAAGCTCTTGCCGATCCAGTTGGCCTGCATGGTCTTGACCTGCTCCGGCCAACCGGAAAGGGTGTCGAGGCCGGACAGCAGTTCGTCGGCATACTGGGTGATGCGGAAGAAATACATCGGGATGTCGCGTTTCTCGACCACGGCGCCGGAACGCCAGCCGCGCCCGTCGATCACTTGCTCGTTCGCCAGCACGGTGTTGTCCACCGGATCCCAGTTCACCACCGAGGTCTTCTTGTAGATGACGCCCTTCCTGAACAGGCGGGTGAACAGCCACTGTTCCCAGCGGTAGTAATCCGGTGAGCAGGTCTTCACTTCACGCGACCAGTCCACGCCCAGGCCCAGCGCTTTCAGCTGCTGCTTCATGTAGTCGATGTTGGAATAGGTCCAGGCGGCGGGCGGCACATTGTTCGCCATCGCCGCGTTCTCGGCCGGCAGGCCGAACGCGTCCCAGCCCATCGGCTGCATCACGTTGTAGCCCTGCATGCGGTGGTAGCGCGCAAGCACATCGCCGATGGTGTAGTTGCGCACATGGCCCATGTGCAGCTTGCCGGACGGATAGGGGAACATCGACAGGCAATAGTATTTGGGCTGGTCGCTGTCTTCTTTGGCGCGGAAAGTCTGCGCGGCTTCCCACTGTTGCTGCACGGCGGCTTCGATGTCTTGGGCTGAATAGTGTTGTTGCATAATGGCGGAACGGTTTTGGGGCGGAACGTAAAGGAGGCCACATTATATCGGGAAGGCCGGCCGCAAGTGGCCGGATGCGGCCGATTTCCTTTAAATACGACAGCCTGCTAGAATCGGACTCCAAAAAATTTATTCATAATCGTTCAGGAGAGATCGTTATGTCCGCCAAGCATCCCGTCATCGCAGTAACCGGCTCGTCCGGCGCCGGCACCACCACCGTCAAGCGCGCTTTTGAAAACATCTTCCGCCGCGAAACCATCAGTGCTGCGGTGGTCGAGGGCGACAGTCTGCACAGTCTGGACCGCATGGCCTTCCGCGCCGCCGCCGCCGAAGCCGCCAAGGCGGGCAACAACACGTTCAGCCACTTTGGCCCCGAAGCCAACCACTTCGACAAGATCGAGGGCATGTTCAAGCAATACGGCGAAACCGGCATGTGCCAGCGCCGCTACTACGTGCACAGCGAAGAAGAAGCCGTCGCGCACAACAAGCATTTCGGCTTGACCGACCTCAAACCCGGCGTGTTTACCCCGTGGGAAAACATCGAAGAAGGTTCAGACCTGTTGTTTTACGAAGGTTTGCACGGTCTGGCCAAAGATGAAACCAAGGGCATCGATGCGCGTCGCTATGTTGACCTGGGCATCGGCGTGGTGCCGGTGGTCAATCTGGAATGGATACAAAAGATTTTCCGCGACAAGGAAGAGCGCGGCTATTCCGCCGAAGCGACGGTCGATACCATCATGCGCCGCATGCCGGACTATATCAAATACATCACCCCGCAGTTCACCCACACCGACATCAACTTCCAGCGGGTGGCGACCGTGGATACATCGAACCCGTTCATTGCGCGCGACATTCCGACGCCGGACGAAAGCTTCGTGGTGATCCGCTTCCGCAATCCGAAAGGGGTGGATTTCCCCTACTACCTGCAAATGATCCCCAATGCCTTTATGTCGCGCGCCAACACCATGGTGGTTCCCGGCAGCAAGATGAGTCACGCGCTGGAAATCATCCTGTCGCCAATCATGCACGACATGATTCACGGCAAGAAGAAGTAAGCAACCCGCACCGCGCAACACGGGGAATCAGGCATCGCTTGGTTCCCCGTTTCTTTTGGAACCACGATGACCCTGCTGCAAGGACTCAATCCCGAACAACGTGCCGCCGTCGAACTCCCCGCCCAATCCGCGCTGATATTGGCCGGCGCGGGCAGCGGCAAGACGCGCGTGCTGACCACACGCATCGCCTGGCTGATCAGCACCGGCCAGGTTTCCCCTTCCGGCATCCTTGCGGTGACTTTCACCAACAAGGCGGCAAAAGAAATGGTCACGCGCCTGTCGGCGATGCTGCCGATCAACACGCGCGGCATGTGGATCGGCACCTTCCACGGCCTGTGCAACCGCATGCTGCGCGCGCATTTTCGCGAGGCGAATCTGCCGCAAACTTTTCAGATATTGGATAGCGGTGACCAGCTCTCGGCGATCAAGCGCCTGATGAAGGCGATGAACGTGGACGACGAGAAATATCCGCCGCGCAAGATGCAGAACTTCATCAGTCATAGCAAGGAGCAAGGGTTGCGCGCCTCCGGGGTGGAAGCCTACGACCCTTATGCCCGGCGCAAGGTCGAAGTGTTCGCCGAATACGATGCGCAATGCCAGCGCGAGGGGGTGGTGGATTTTTCCGAACTGCTGTTGCGCTGTTACGAGTTGCTGTCGCGCAACCGGCCGTTGCGCGAGCATTATCAGGAGCGTTTCAGGCATATTCTGGTGGACGAATTTCAGGACACCAATCCGCTGCAATACCGCTGGCTGAAATTGCTGGCGGGAGTGGGAGATGGGCGTAGAGGTTTCCCTCATCCTAACCTCCTCCCGGGGGGAGAAGGGACAAGCGTATCGCCACGTGATGATGTCGCCCCTGCGGCACTTTTTGCTGTCGGGGACGACGACCAGTCCATCTACGCGTTTCGCGGCGCCGACGTCGGCAACATGCAGGAATTGCTGCGCGATTTCCACGTCGAGAACGTGATCAAGCTGGAGCAGAACTACCGTTCGCACGGCAACATCCTCGATGCGGCCAATGCGCTGATCGCCAACAACAGGAATCGAATGGGCAAGAATCTGTGGACGGCGGAAAGCAGTGGCGAGCAGCTGCGCGTGTACGAGGCCGGTACGGATGTGGACGAGGCGGGCTTCATCGTGGCGGAGATCCAGGAGCTCAAGCGCGAAGGCGTGAATCTCAGCGAGATGGCATTGTTGTACCGTTCCAATGCGCAGTCGCGCGTGCTGGAACATGCGCTGGTGTCGGCGGGACTCTCCTATCGCGTGTATGGCGGCCTGCGCTTTTTCGAGCGGCAGGAGATCAAGCATGCCCTGGCTTATCTGCGCCTGATGGAAAACACCGACGATGACAATGCACTGCTGCGCATCGTCAACTTTCCCACGCGCGGCATCGGCGCGCGCAGCATCGAACAGTTGCAGGAAGCGGCGAAGCAGCACAACACGACTTTATATGATGCGGCAGCCAAGGCAGGCGGCAAGGTGACCGCTTTCGTCGGCCTGATCGAATCATTGCGCAGCGCAACCCAAGATTTGCCGTTGCCTGAGATCATCGAGCATGTGCTGGAACAGAGCGGTCTGGTGGGGCATTACGAGAATGAGAAAACAACCGCCTCGAAGCGGCGTGAAGCCGAAGAGCGCCTGGAAAACTTGAACGAGCTGATCAATGCCGCCACCTTGTTCGTGTACGAGAACGAGGACGACAGCCTCACCGCGTTTCTGTCGCACGCCACACTGGAATCGGGTGAACACCAGGCGGGCGACAGCGAGGATGCGCTGCACCTGATGACGGTGCATGCGGCGAAGGGGCTGGAGTTCCACACGGTGTTCATCACCGGACTGGAAGAAGGCCTGTTTCCGCACCAGAACAGCATCGACAACGGCGACCTCGACGAGGAGCGGCGTCTGATGTATGTGGCGATCACCCGCGCGCGGCGCCGGCTTTATCTCACCTTCGCGCAGAGCCGCATGTTGCACGGGCAAACGCATTACGGCCTGGCATCGAGCTTCCTGAAAGAATTGCCCGAGGGATTGCTGCACTGGCTGACGCCGCGCTTCAGCGCGCGCAAAACCTTCCAGGCCGGCAGCGATGAGACCGCTGCATATGCCAGGGCATTCGCGTCTGTGCCAAGGGAGAAGGCGCCGCCCGCGCCAAGTTCGCTATGGCGCATCGGCCAGCGCGTGTTCCACCAGAAATTTGGCGAGGGCGTGGTGACGGATAGCGAGGGGAGCGGCAACGACGGCCGGGTGCAGGTCAACTTCAAGCGCGCCGGCAGCAAATGGCTGGCGCTGGAATACGCCAAGCTCACCGCACTCTAAATGCTTTGTGTAGTAAGTGGCGATGCCAACTGCTTTATTTTCTCAATCACCAAAGGGGCGTTCCATGAGCCAATCCTATAAAGAACTGATCCAGCAACTCAATCCACTGTTGAGCACTTTGCGCAAGGAGGCGGCGGAGACCATGAGCGGCTTCGATTCGATGTCCAAGGCGGCGATGAGCGCGGGCGTGCTCTCCGCACTGGACAAGGAGCTGATCGCTGCCGCGATTGCAGTCTCGACGCGCTGCGAAGGCTGCATCGCTTATCACGTGCGGACTCTGGTTCGGTTGGGTGCCACGCGCGAACAGATCAACGAGATGTTGTCGGTCGCGGTGTATATGGGTGGCGGTCCGTCGCTGATGTATGCGGGGGAAGTGTTGCGTGCCTACGACGAGTTCAAGCAGGCGTGATCATCCTGCGGCGGGCGGCGGATATTTGGCCGCCAGCTTGTCCGGCACTTCGCCTTTGGCCGCTTGAGACGCGGCACTGAATTCCATCACCGCAGTCACCATCACCATGACCAGCGTCGGCAACAACGCGATACGGGTGAGCGCGGTCCAGATGATGTGTCCCATGTGCGGGTCGTTCGAGGTCAGGCTCAACAGCCAGGCCAGCAGGATCAGCACGGCGGAAACCGCATAGGCGAGCAGCAGCAGACGTCCGCGCGCCCATGACAGACGCCAGTGCATGGCCACAAACCAGTCGGTCGCGCGCCGGCCGCGCCACCAGATCCAGGCCAGCAACGCGCCGGAACAGACCAGCGGAATGAGCAGGCCGATCATGCCGATCTTGAGACCGATTACGGCGGGCGTCATGAACAGATCGAAGAGGAACAGACCAATGATGAACAGGTTGTGGGGCGCCTGCGCCAGTTGTCTTGCGCGCGGTTCGGGGTTGTATTGCATGGCTTAACTTTCCTGGACGGCGGGAGTTTGTGGCTCATCCAGCCACGGGAAGATGTTGCGGTAGCTGACATAGAGCGAGGCGAGGCCGAGCGGCAACAGCACGAGCATGCCGAGGCCGAAGGGCAGGATGCCGAGCACCATGGCGATGACTTGCATGATGAGGCTGTACACCGTGTACGGGATGATGTTGCGCAAGGTGCCGCTGAAACTGGCGTGCAGGGCGAGCCAGGGCGAGATGCCGTGAAAGAAAACCAGTGCCGGTGCAAATTGCCAGGCCACGACCAGCACCAGCATCAGCGAGAAGCCGAGCAGGATGGCGAGCGAGATCTGGCTGTCGGCGCCGGCCAGAGCATCCATCAGCACCTGCACATCCTGTGCGCCGTGAACCTGCTCCATCAGGGCGGAGAAGCTCTCGCCGCCGACGAATACCATCAGGGTGGAGATGAACAACATACCCAGCATCAGGAAGGCGCCCAGCGCGACCAGACTGCGTGTGTGCTGTTTGAATCCGGCGAGCAGCAGCGACAAATCGGCGCTTTCATTTTCTTCCAGCGCGCGGCACAGGCGCATATAGCCGGCCAGCATGACGGGCAGCAGGGCGACCGCGATGAGCGGGCCAAACAGCGGCAACCCCAGCGCGATCAGCACCACCAGCATGCTGCCCAGCGCGCCGCCGATGCCGAACAGCGGGTTGCGTTGCAGCAGTTGCATGCTGTGGCTGATCCAGAGCCAGCCGCGCGCGGCATTTAGTTTGCGAATTTCCATGATGTTCTCTTATAGCCAGACCAGGATTTTGTTTGTGATGTGATGCTTCAGAATGCGCTCGAAATGAGCCGGGTCGTGCGCGTTGACCAGTTCACCGTCGCGCGGCAGGTGCAGATCGTACAGGC
>CAYTZF010000003.1:0-6770 GCA_964442265.1 uncultured Sideroxydans sp. | reverse complement strand
GTGCGGCCCATCAGAAGAACCCGAGTTTGACCTGGAACAGTTTCTCGACTTTTTTCAGCATCTTCTTGTCCACCACAAACACGATCACATGGTCTTCCGCCTCGATCACCGTGTCATGGTGGGCGATGACCACTTCCCCGTTGCGCACGATGGCGCCGATGGTGGCGCCCTTGGGCGACTCGATCTCGTCGATGCGCCGCCCGACCACCTGCGAAGACTCGCGGTCGCCATGGGCGACCAGCTCCAGCGCTTCGGCCGCGCCCCGGCGCAGCGAGTGCACCGCGGCGACATCGCCCTGGCGCACGTAGGCGAGCAGCGAGCCGATGGTGATCTGCGCCGGCGACAGGGCGATGTCGATCTTGCCGCCCTGCAGCAGATCGACATAGGCGCCGCGATTGATCAGGGCGATTACCTTGCGCGCGCCGGCCTGCTTCGCCAGCAGGGCGGACATGATGTTGTTCTCGTCGTCGTTGGTGAGCGCGCAGAACACATCCACCTCGCCGATGTGCTCCTGCTGCATCAGCTTCTCGTCCGTGCCGTCGCCATGCAGCACCAGGGTGTTCGTCAATTTGCCGGCCAGGCGCTCGCAGGCTTTCTTGTTGAATTCGATCAGCTTGACCTGATAGTGATGCTCGATCTCACGGGCCAGGCGGAAGCCGATATTGCCGCCGCCGACGATGGCGACGCGCTTCGCCGGCTTGTCCATGCGCCGCATCTCTTTCAGCACGCTGCGGATGTTTTCCGTGGCGGCGATAAAGAACACCTCGTCGCCGTCCTCGATCACGGTGCTGCCCTCCGGAATGATGGGGCGATCCTGCCTGAAGATTGCCGCGACGCGTGCTTCGATCTGCGGCATGTCGGTGCGCAGGAAGCTGAGCGGCTGGCCGACCAGCGGCCCACCACTGAAGGCGCGCACCGCCGCCAGCGAGGCCTTGCCCTGCGAAAATTTCTGCACTTGCAAGGCTTCCGGGAACTCGATCAGTTTGACGATGTACTCGGTCAGGATCTGCTCCGGGCAGATGGAGAAATCGACACAGAAGTTATCGGCATTGAAAATGTCTTCGCGATTGAGATAATCGGCGGCGCGGATGCGCGCGATGCGGGTCGGCGTGTTGTACAGACTGGCCGCCAGTTTGCACGCGACCAGATTGACCTCGTCGCTCTGGGTCACTGCCAGCAGCATGTCGGCATCCTTGATGCCGGCCTGTTCCAGGGTCGAGGGGTGCGCCGCATTGCCGACCACGGTGCGCAGATCGAGCCGGTCCTGCAGCAGGCGCAGTTTCTCGCCGTCCGAATCGACGATGGTAATATCGTTTGCCTCGCCGACCAGACTTTCCGCCACCGTCGAACCAACCTGACCCGCCCCCAGAATCAGGATTTTCACGCGGCTTCACCTTTCCATTTGATCGAGCAGCCCATGCTGGCGATCTGCTCGCGCGGCCCCTGTCCGGTTCGCGCCACTTGCAGCATGGCGTTGAACAGGTCGCGCGGTGCATCCGGCACGGGTTCCTTGCGCGAGGCGTCAAGGCGGCCGCGATATTGCAATTCGAGATTGGCGTTGAAGCCGAAGAAATCCGGCGTGCACACGGCGCCGTAGTCCCTGGCGACCTGCTGCGTTTCGTCCCACACATACGGGAACGGGTAGGAATATTCCCGCGCCACTTTCCGCATGTTCTCGAACGAATCTTCCGCGTAGTCGGCCGGATCGTTGGACAGGATGGCGATGCTGTGGATACCGTGTTGCTGCAATTCGCGCGTGTCGCGGATGATGCGGTCGCGGATCGACTTTACATAGGGGCAGTGATTGCAGATGAACATCACCAGCAAGCCGTTTGGGCCGCGCGCATTGTCGATTGTGTAGCGCTTGCCGTCCACGCCCGGCAGATCGAACGGGCGCGCTTTCCAGCCGAAATCGCACAACGGGGGTTGCAGACTGACCATGAGCTCCTCCTGATGAACAGCGTGATTTTTCGGGCACTTCTATAAATCCATTTTGCGGGCGAATCGCTGCGTTGCGCGGTGCTCGACTCCTCGCCTATCTTCAAGATATGTCTCGTCGTCTGCGCTCCGTGCGCCTTGCGCTTCATCCCGCAAAAGTGAATTTCTAGAAGCGCTCTTTCGCGGCGTTATATTATCACGGCCATTGAATCCGTTTTCTGCACCCATGTCCGTTCCCAGATTTTATTGCCCGCCGCCCCTGCCTTCCGGCGCTCAGTGCGAATTGCCGCCCGGGGCGGCGCATCACGCCAGCCGGGTATTGCGCCTGCGGGTCGGCGATGAGGTGCAGATTTTTGACGGGCAGGGTAACGCGCTGGATGCCACGCTGCATGCCATCAACGGCAAGCGCGTGCTGCTCGGCAATCTGCAAACCTGCATGGCAACACCGGCCGGCGGGCTGCACATCGTGCTCGCGCAGGCGATGTGCAGCAGCGAAAAAATGGACTGGGTGGTGCAGAAGGCGACCGAACTGGGCGTGGCCGAAATCATCCCGATCCGGACCCAGCGTAGCGTGGCCAAGCTCGCGCCGAGCCGCGCCGACAAGCGCGCCCTGCATTGGCATAATGTTGCCGTGGCCGCGTGCGAACAGTGCGGGCGCAACGAACTGCCGCGGTTGCATGTGCCGCGGGAGATGCAGGAATGGTTG
Organism: uncultured Sideroxydans sp.; assembly: GCA_964442265.1. Lineage (GTDB taxonomy): Bacteria > Pseudomonadota > Gammaproteobacteria > Burkholderiales > Gallionellaceae > Sideroxyarcus. Next base: position 4,126 of record CAYTZF010000003.1, on the reverse strand, counting down.
CAGGAGTCGCGTGGCAACGGCGGCGGCAAATTCATTCTGTTGCCGGGCGGCGCGGGCGGCATGCAGGCGCAACCACGCCCGCCGGGCGGCGTTACCCTGCTGATCGGCCCGGAGGGCGGGTTTACCGGGGACGAAGCAAATGTTGCCCAACAGGCCGGCTTCGTTCCCATCCTGCTCGGGCCGCGCGTGCTGCGCACCGAAACGGCGGCCCTCGCCGGCATTGCCGCGATACAGACCCTGTGGGGAGACTTTCAATAACTGCACTACAAAACATTAATCCGCAGATTACACAGATTCACGCAGATTAAAAACATGTCGGGGATGTATTGGGACTAGCCAGTCTGGCGATCAAAGATTTTTTTGACCGCTCATTTTGTTAATCTGTTCAATCTGCGTAATCTGCGGGCAAAAGCCCTGTTATTTTATATTTAGGGAGCACAGATGCCTTATGTCAACATCCGCATCGCGGGCGAGTTGAGCCGCGAACAGAAAGCGCAGATCGCCGCCGAGATCACCGACACGCTGGCGCGCATCGCGCACAAGCCTGCGTCATACACCTATATTGCTTTCGACGAATTACCCGACGAGAACTGGGCGATCGGCGGCAAGTTGCTGGATGAGGAATAGCCGTGCAAGATAACGCTTGAAGGAGAACAGCATGCCCGCCATCGCATCACCCGCCGATTTCGTCGCCTGGTTCCGTTCCGTTGCGCCTTACATCAATGCCTTTCGCGGCAAGACCTTTGTCATCGCCTTCGGCGGCGAGGTGGTGGCGGACGGCAAGTTCGTCGAGCTGACGCACGATTTCAATCTGCTTGCCGCACTCGGTATCAGACTGGTGCTGGTGCATGGCGCGCGCCCGCAGATCGAGCAGCATCTGGCCAGACACAAGCTGGAAGACACCTATCACCTCGGCATCCGCCTGACCGACGCCGAGACCATGCAGTGCGTGAAGGAAGCGGTCGGCCGGGTGCGCGTAGAGATCGAGGCGCTGCTGTCGATGGGGCTGGCGAATTCGCCGATGGCCAATGCCGACATTCGCGTGGCGGGCGGCAACTTCATCACCGCGCAGCCGATCGGGGTCATCAACGGCGTGGATCTGGAACACACCGGCAGCGTGCGCAAGGTCGATGTCGCGGCGCTCAACGACCGCATGGAATTCGGCGAAGTCGTGCTACTGTCGCCGCTCGGTTACTCGCCCACCGGCGAGGTGTTCAACCTGACCCTGGAAGACATCGCCACCGCCACCGCCATCGCGCTGGACGCGGACAAGCTGGTGTTCCTGATGGATACCGACGGCGTGACGGATCGTAAAGGCAAACTCAGCAAGGAGCTGACCATTGCCGATGCGCAGGCCGTGCTGGGCAAAAAACGCAAATTGCCGGATGACGTGAGCCTGTTTTTGCCGTGCGCGGTGCGCGCCTGCGAAGCCGGTGTTGCGCGCACCCATCTCATCAGCCGCCATACCGACGGCGCGCTGTTGCAAGAACTGTTTAGCGACGACGGCATCGGCACCATGGTGGTCGAAAGCACCCTGAACACCCTGCGCGCGGCGACCATCGAGGACGTGGGCGGCATCCTGCAACTGCTGCGCCCGCTGGAGGAAGAAGGCATTCTGGTGCGGCGCTCGCGCGAGCTGCTGGAAAAGGAGATCGCGCGTTTCCAGGTGCTGGAGCACGACCACCGCATCATCGGCTGTGCCGCGCTGTACCCGTTTCCGCATGAGGCGGCAGCCGAGCTGGCCTGCCTGGCGGTTGACCCGTCCTGCCGCGATCGCGGCTACGGCGAGGCAATCCTCTGGCACATGAGCAGTCTGGCCAGGTCGCAGGGCATGAAAAAACTGTTCGTGCTGACCACACGCACCGCGCACTGGTTCATCGAGCGTGATTTCAGGGAAGCCGACGTCAGTCAGTTGCCGAAAGAGAAGAAAGCGCTGTACAACTACCAGCGCCGATCCAAGGTGTTCGTCAAGAATCTGAAATGAGGCGTTACATTTCATCGGCGTGTAACATTGAACGCCTATCATTAACCGATTATGGAGAACAACAATGACAAGAATGGTGCAATGCGTAAAACTCGGACGCGAAGCGGAAGGACTGGAGCGCCAGCCTTACCCCGGCGCACTGGGACAGCGCATCTTCAACAGCGTGTCGAAAGAAGCGTGGCAGGGCTGGATCAAGTTCCAGACCATGCTGGTGAACGAGAATCGCCTCAATCTGGCGGATGCCAAGGCGCGCCAGTTTCTGGCGCAGCAGATGGAGAACTATTTCTTCGGAGCGGAGGCGCAGATGCCCGCCGGTTATGTGCCGCCAAAGAATTGAACTTGGGCAAGGATAGTTCACCGCAGAATTTTCTCAACCGCGAACTCGGCCTGCTCGAGTTCAACCGGCGCGTGCTGGCACAGGCGGAAGATGCCGCTGTACCGTTGTTGGAGCGGCTCAAATATCTGTGCATCGTCAGCAGCAATCTGGATGAGTTCTTCGAGATCCGAGTCGCCGGCCTGAAAGAGCAGATCAAGCTCGGTGGCATCGCCGTCGGCCCCGACGGGCTGGAGGCATCGCAGGTGATGAAGCGCCTGTTCGAGCCGACCCATCAATTGATCGCGCGCCAGTATCAATTGTTCAACAAGGAGCTGGTGCCGGCGCTGGCCGCCCAAGGTGTCTGCTTTTTGCGCCGCACCCACTGGAATCCCATCCAGCAGGCGTGGGTAAAGGATTTCTTCCTGCGCGAGGTGATGCCTGTATTGACCCCGATCGGCCTCGATCCGGCGCATCCTTTCCCGCGCGTGCTGAATAAAAGTCTGAACTTTGCGGTCGAGTTGCAGGGCAGGGATGCCTTCGGCCGCAATTCCGCCAAAGCCATCGTGCAGGCGCCGCGCGTGTTGCCGCGCGCGATCCCGATGCCGCCGGAAATTGCCGGCTGCCCGCACGGCTTCGTATTCCTTTCGTCCATCCTGCACGCGCATGTGGGAGAACTGTTTGCCGGCATGGCGGTGCAGGGCTGTTACCAGTTCCGCGTCACGCGCAACAGCGACCTGTTCGTGGACGAGGAGGAAGTGAAGAATCTGCGCATCAGCCTGCAGGGCGAGTTGCCGCAGCGCCATTTCGGCGACGCGGTGCGCCTGGAAGTGGCCGACAACTGCCCGCAGGAACTGGCCGACTTTCTGCTGCAACAGTTCGAGCTGGGCAGCGATGATCTTTACCGGGTGCATGGTCCGGTGAATCTGGTGCGGCTGATGGGGATTCCCGACAAGGTAGATCGTCCTGATCTGAAATTTCCACCCTTTGTGCCCGGCATGCCGACCCTGCTCAAGAAAAAAGGCGCGGACATGTTCAAGGTGATCCGCAAGGGCGATGTGTTGTTGCATCACCCGTACCAATCATTCAAGCCGGTGATCGATTTCATCCAGCAGGCAGCAAGCGATCCCGACGTGGTGGCGATCAAACAGACGGTGTACCGCACCGGCACCGATTCCGAACTGATGGAATCGCTCATTGCGGCGGCCAAGCGCGGCAAGGAAGTGACCGTCGTCGTGGAGCTGTTGGCGCGCTTCGATGAGGAGGCCAACATCAACTGGGCGGCGCGGCTGGAGCAGGTCGGCGCGCATGTGGTGTACGGCGTGGTCGGCCACAAGACGCATGCCAAACTGCTGATGGTGGTGCGGCGCGAAGACGGCAAGTTGCGCCGTTACGCGCATCTGGGCACCGGCAACTATCATCCGCGCACCGCGCGGCTTTACACCGACTTCGGCCTGTTCACCAGCAACGAGGACCTGTGCGCCGACGTGAACGAGGTGTTCGTCCAGCTCACCGGGCTGGGCAAGGCGAGTCAGTTGCACTATCTATGGCAGTCGCCGTTCACCTTGCACAGCAACGTGCTGGAGGCGATTCGCAACGAGACTGCATTGGCCCGTGCGGGCAAGCCCGCCCGCATCATCGCCAAGATGAACGCGCTGCTGGAACCGCAAACCATCAATGCGCTGTACGAAGCTTCGCAGGCCGGCGTCAAGGTCGATCTGATCGTGCGCGGCGTATGCGCCCTGCGCCCCGGCGTCAAGGGGTTGTCGGAGAACATCCGCGTGCGCTCCCTTATCGGCCGCTTCCTTGAACATTCGCGCATCTTTTAT
>CAYTZF010000002.1:0-4109 GCA_964442265.1 uncultured Sideroxydans sp. | reverse complement strand
CATCCGGCCGACCTCGTGCGCGCTGTCGTTGAGGCCGGGAATCAGCAGGGTGGTCAATTCCACCCAGACATCCGTTTCCCTGCATAAATAGTGCAGCGTCTCCAGTATCGGTTGCAGATGCGCGCCGGTCTGTTTGAAATAAAACTCATCGGTGAACGCTTTCAGGTCGACGTTGGCTGCGTCCATTCTGGCGTAGAACTCGGCGCGCGGTTGGGCGTGGATGTAGCCCGCCGTCACCGCCACTGTCTTCACGCCCACTTCATGGCAGGCGTCGGCCACGTCCATCGCATATTCGGCGAAGATCACCGGGTCGTTGTAGGTGAACGCCACGCTCTTGCAGCCGAGTTCGACCGCGCTGCGCGCGATGGCTTCGGGCGTGGCCTGATCGGCCAGCCGGTCGAAACTGCGCGCCTTGGAGATGTCCCAGTTCTGGCAGAACTTGCAGGCGAGGTTGCAGCCTGCCGTGCCGAACGACAGGATGCTGCTGCCTGGATAGAAATGGTTGAGCGGTTTTTTTTCAATGGGATCGACGCAAAAACCGGAACTGCGCCCGTAGGTGGTGAGCACCATTTCATCGTTGATGCGGCCGCGCACGAAACAGGCACCGCGCTGACCTTCGTTCAACTTGCAGTCGCGCGGGCACAGGTCGCACTGGATGCGCCCGTCGTCCAGCTTGTGCCAGTAGCGCGCCGGGTAGCGTTCCTCGATGCCGATGGGCTCATCCATCACTTGCCCTCCTTGAATTTCTGCACGGTGTAGCGCGACAGCCGGATGTCGTCCGACCAGAAATCTTCCGGCAGCCCTGCCTTGCGTTTCAGGTGGGCGAGAAAATGTTGCGGTTGCGGCAGGTCTTCCCACACTTGCGGCAGAAAAGTGCCACGGTGCGCGCCGTATTCGAGGATGATGCCATCCACACCCGGGCGCAGTTGCGCCAGCGCATCGGTCTCATCGAAGCAGTCGATTGGGGTGGCCGGGGAGAGCAGCGAGACTTCAATTTCGACCTCGTTCAATTCGGCGTCACTCAAAGGCGGGAAACGCGGGTCGCGCAAAGCTGCCGCCACGGCGTTGTGTATCACGTCGTCATACAGTGGCTGCCGCGCCTCGAGCGAGCCGATGCAGCCGCGCAATTGGCCGTGTGCCTTCAGCGTCACGAAACACGCGCCGGTCTTTTCCAGCCAATCGGCGCGCGCAGGCAGGTCTGCCGCCAGTCCCAGCCGTTGGGCGATTGCGGCGCGCGCCAGTTGCAGAAGGGTCTTGCCGTCAATGGTCATGGTCGGCCTCCCCGGTGAAGGCAAATGCCGCGTAGCCCACCACGCTGTCATGCGGCCCGGCGGTGTCGCCGGAGTTGCGCAGGTCGAGCAGGTGCGGCTGCAGGTGATGCGCGCGCGCGGCCCGCAACAGGCCGTTGAGCGGCGTCGCGCCGCAGGCCTGTTGATGCGAACCGAGCGGGTGCAACTTCAGAATTTCGTCGGCAGTCTTGCGGTCAACCAGCCGTGAAACCTCGGCGGGCAGATAGTGCGACAGGTCGGAACTGATGACGATCAGGGTTTCCACACCGCCCCAGACGGCTTCCAACACGGCGGCAACTTCCTCCGCGCTGGCGTCGCCCACGGCGAGTGGAACGAGCTTGAAATCCTGCAGCACGGTTTGCATAAAGGGCAGTTGCACTTCGAGTGAGTGCTCCTGCGCATGCACGGCGTCGCTCACCACGACCTGCGGCAAGCGCGCCAGTTCGTGCATCGCGCCAGTGTCCAGTTTGATCTCTCCGAGCGGAGTAGAGAAAGTCGTGGCAGCGGGCAGCGCCAGGCCGCGCACCGCGACACGGTGGGTCGGCCCCAGCAACACCACGCGCCGGATGCGTGCAGAGAGTGGACGCAGAGTGGCATAGGCGGAAGCCGCGATCGCACCGGAATACACATAACCCGCATGCGGCACGATCAACGCTTTGACATGAAACTCGCGCAGCGATTCGCCCGCCCCCTCACCCTCCGGGATAACCAGCGACTTGCCCGCTTGCGGGCTTAGTCGATTGGCTAGTAGTTTCACCAGAGGGTTGGGGAGAGGGAAACGGGCTGGTTTCACCTCATCCAGAAAATGGCGCAGATCAAGCGCAAGCCGTGCCGGATCGGCGGGGTAGAAAGAGCCTGCAACGGCGGGCGGACGGTTGGCGGACATGATGCGCTCCCATAATGGACGTTGCCGATATGAGGGGATGGCGCGGGTAAATCAAGTCCGCCGTGCTATTTATCCCAGCAGATGCTTGACCATCTCGCGCTCGCCGAGAAGTTCCTGATAGCTTTCCTGCATGTGTTTTTTGCCTGTCCCGCTGATGGGCAAGCCCTGCACGATGGTGTAGTGACCATTGCGGCAGGTGACCGGGAAGCCGTACATCACGCCCTCCGGAATACCGTAGCTGCCGTCTGACGGCACGCTCATGGTGACCCAGTCGTTGTGGTGCGAGCGCAACAGCCAGTCGTGCACGTGCGCGATGGCCGAGTTTGCGGCACTGGCCGCACTGCTCAAGCCGCGCGCTTCGATTACCGCCGCGCCGCGCTTCTGCACGGTCGGGATGAAGGTGTTTTCGATCCAGTCCTGGTCCTGCAGCACTTCCAGCACCTTGCGCCCGCGAATCTCGCAGTGTGATAAATCTGGATATTGGGTGCCGGAATGGTTGCCCCAGACCACCATTTTCTTGATGTCCTGGATCGGCTGGAACAGTTTCAACGCGACCTGCGCGATGGCGCGGTTGTGGTCCAGGCGCATCATCGCCGTGAAGTTGCGCGGGTCGAGGTCGGGTGCATTTTTCATACAGATCAGCGCATTGGTGTTGGCCGGATTGCCCACGACCAGCACCTTTACATTGCGTGCGGCGACCTCGTTCAGGAGGCGCCCCTGTTCGGTAAAGATGGCACCGTTGGCCTGCAGCAGGTCCTTGCGCTCCATACCCTTGCCGCGCGGGCGGGCGCCGACCAGGATGGCGACTTCCGCATCGCGAAAGGCGACGCGCGGATCGTCGGTGGTGATGACCTGTTGCAACATGGGGAACACACAGTCTTCCAGCTCCATCGCCACGCCGCGCAAGACCTGCTGTGCCGGCGGGATGTCCAGCAGTTGCAGAATGATCGGCTGCTCGTGCCCCAGCATGTCGCCGTTGGCGATGCGGAAGAGCATGTTGTAGCCGATCTGTCCTGCCGCGCCGGTGATTGCTACTCGGATGGGAGATTTCATGGTGTCCTCACTTTGAAGTTGTCAAAAATATGCCGCGAAGAGTCGCGAAGAGTATAGCCAGAACAAGTATTGGAAACCCGCCAGGCGATTATTAAATTTCGCGCCCATCATATTCCTTTCGCTTTTCAGCCGCCATGCGCGGGTGTAGGATTGCGCCATTCGATTTTGTTGGAGATCAAAGCGCGATGAATAAACCCCGTCCCAAACATCTCGACTTGATCCGAATCAAATTGCCCCTTCCGGGTTTTGTTTCCATCCTCCATCGCGCCTCCGGCGCGTTGCTGTTCCTGGCCATGCCTTTATTGCTGGCCGCATTCGATCAGAGCCTGCGCTCGATCGAGACTTACACCTCGCTGACCGAGTACCTCGCGCATCCCCTGGCCAAAGTGTTCGTGCTCGGCATGGCTTGGGCGCTGCTGCATCATTTCTGTGCCGGGCTGCGCTATCTCGCGCTTGATCTGCATCTGTTGCACGGACTGGCCGGTGCACGCGCCAGCAGCAAATGGGTGCTGGCCGTGAGTTTGCTGTTGACCGTTATGGTGGGAGTTAAATTATGGTGAATCGTATCGTCACCGGCGCGCATTTCGGCCTGCGCGACTGGTTGATCCAGCGTGTGACCGCTGTGGTGATGGCGCTGTACTTGCTTGTTATTGCCGGGTTCTTGCTGTGGCAACCGGCTTTTGGCTATGACACCTGGATCGAGCTGTTTTCCGGCAACGTCATGCGCACGTTCTCCCTGTTGTTCCTGTTGAGCGTGTTCTACCACGCATGGATCGGCGTGCGCGACATCGTGATGGACTATGTGAAACCGGCTGGCATCCGCCTCGTGATCCATGTAACCGTCATCCTGGCCCTGATCCTTTATACGATCTGGTCGGTAC
>CAYTZF010000001.1:0-3295 GCA_964442265.1 uncultured Sideroxydans sp. | reverse complement strand
CTCAACCGCGTCGTCGGCGGCAACACCAGCCAGATCCTCGGCGCGCTGCAATCCAACGGTCGCGTGTTCCTGGTCAACCCCAACGGCATCGTGTTCGGCTCCGGTTCCACTGTAAATGTCGCCGGCCTGGTCGCCACCTCGCTGAACCTCTCCGATGCCGACTTCCTCGCCGGACGCCATCGCTTTACCAGCGATCCCAATGCACAGGCCGTCAACAATGCCGGCAACCTCACCGCGCAAAGCGGCGGCGAGATCTATCTCATCGCGCCCGATGTCGAAAACAGCGGCGTCATCACCGCGCCGAATGGCGAAATCCTCCTTGCCGCAGGCAGCAGCGTCGAACTCGTCAACAGTCTTGACCCCGCACTGCGTGTGAACACACCGCCCCGGCGGGCGATGCCACCAACGTCGGCCAGCTCGTCGCCAGCGCGGGCAAGCTTGGACTGTTCGGCACCGTGGTACGCAACAGCGGCCAAGTCAGCGCCGACAGCGCCACGCTGCAAGGCGGCAAGATCGTGTTCAAGTCCAGTCAGCGCACGGAAATATCCGGCACGGCCAGCGCGACCGGAGTTCGGGGCGGCGACATTCGGATATTGGGCAAGCAGGTTGCGTTGACAGACAGGGCTAATGTTGACGCTTCCGGTGTCAACGGCGGCGGTACGGTGCTGGTCGGTGGCGATGCGCATGGCGCGAATCCCGCCGTGCAAAATGCGCAGCAGACCTTTGTTTCCGCCAATACCCGCATCAAGGCGGATGCGCTGCAAAACGGCGATGGCGGAAAAGTCGTGGTGTGGGCGGATGGCGCCACGCAATTTGGCGGCAACATTTCCGCGCGGGGCGGTGCGGTTTCCGGCAACGGCGGCTGGGTCGAGGTGTCGGGCAGGCAATGGCTGGATTATGCCGGTCTGGTGAACACGACCGCAGCGAACGGAGTGGTGGGCACGCTGTTGCTCGACCCGACCGACATCACGATCGGGGTTGGTACTAATTCCGCAAGCATGGTCTGGAATCCGGCAACGTCCACTTTTGCCGATGCGGTACTGACTCCCTCCACACTCAACGTTAATACGCTGGTCACGCAGCTTGGTCTATCCGATGTGACGGTGGATACAACCTCCGGTCTGACGGGAGTTGGCAACATTGTCATTGCTGACTCTTTGAGTTACAGCAGCCCCAATACGCTGACACTGAACGCGACAGGTGCAGGCAGCATTCAGGTGAATATGAATACCAGCCCGGCTTTTGCCGTCATTCCGCTGCAAATCAGCGTGGCGGGTGGCGGCAGTCTGGTCATGCAAACAGCGGGCGGCGGCATCAATATTTTTGCTGCCGCCGGTGTGAATATCACAGGCGGCGGGTCGTTTACCGCGAATGCGGGCGGAGCGACGAGTGACATCAACGTTGCCAGTGCGATCAACACAGGGGCCGGTGCGATCAACCTGTCTGCCGGACAGAGCATCAACCCGACAGGCGCGGTCAGTGCGGGTATTTTTACCCTGGCGGGCGGCACCTGGAATCAGGTGGCGGCCACGCTGCCCGGTTTTACCGTCAATGACTTCCGCATCACCGGCGGCACTTTCATCCGCGCCCTTGGCGGAAACGGTAGCGTCGGCACGCCATATCAGTTGGCCGACATATACGGTGTGCAAGGCATCGGCAGCGCGGGGATGCTGGGCAATTCCTACGTGCTGGCGAATGACATCAACGCCGCAGGCACGGTGAACTGGAACGGGGGGCAGGGCTTCGCGCCGATAGGCGGTACTTTTCCATTCGGATTTTCCGGCACATTCGACGGGCAGAACCGCATCATCAGCAATCTCACCATCAACAGACCGTCGGAAAATTTTGTCGGCTTGTTCGGCAAAGTGGAATCCGGCGCGAGCGTCAGCAATGTGGGGTTGCTGAATGCCAGCGTGACAGGCGGTGGCGCGACTTCCTCTAGTAGTTCTGGAGGCGTCGGTGGACTGGTGGGTTTTAATAGCGGCAGCATCAGCAACAGCTATGTCAATGGCGGCACGCTCAGCGGCGGCAGTAATGTCGGCGGCTTGGTCGGTCATGACAGCGGCGAAGGGGTTATTACAGGCAATACCGTCACCGCTACCACGGTGAACGGCAATGACTATGTCGGCGGATTGGTGGGGCAGATTGCTACACTTTTAACTTCTCCCGGCTTTGCCGACGATAATCATGTGGTGAACAGTTTTGTCAATGGCGGCACGCTCAGCGGCGGATTGTATGTCGGCGGTTTGGTCGGATGGAATGGCGTGTTTGTGAGCAACAGTTCGGTCAGTGGCGGCACGGTCAGCGGCAGCTCGAATGTCGGCGGCCTGGTGGGTTCCAACAGCGGCAGTATCAGCAACAGCTATGTCGATACCGGCACAGTCTCCTTAACAACGCCCAACAGCAGCGGCGATGGCGGCGGGCTGGTGGGTAACAACACGGGTGGCATCAGCAACAGCTTCGTTCTTAACACCACGGTCAGTCAAACCGGCGGTGCCATAGCCTGGACCATGGGTGGACTGGTTGGGAGTAACGCCGGTTCCATCAGCAACAGCTATGTCAGCGGCGGCAGCGTGAGCGCAGCCAGCACGGCGGGTGGACTGGTGGGCGTTAACACTGTCACGGGCAGCATCAGCAACAGTTACGCCAGCATTGGCAGCGTGAACGCCGGTTTCGCTGTAGGCGGCTTGGTGGGGATAGACAACGGTTCAACCCTCAATAGCTTCTGGGATAGTGATCTCTTTGCCGGCCCTTATGCCGGTGGAGGTTTTGGCAATCCGTTCAACGTGAACGGCCTGACCACCGCGCAAAGCAAGCAGCTTATCGCCACCACGGCGGCATTGGGGGCAACGGGCATGATCACCGACACCGGCGGCACCACCGGCATGACCTGGCGCATCTACGAAGGCCAGACCACGCCCTTGCTGATGAGCTTCCTCAAACCGCTGACCGTCACCGCCGACCCGGTCAGCAAAACCTTTGACGGGCTGACCTACAGCGGCGGACTGGTCAATCCGGTGTACAGCCCGCCGGCACCGGACCTGACCCACGTGTTGGGAACCGGCCAGGCTTACGGTCCCAATGTGATCAATGCGGGAACCTACAACCCGGCGCTGTATTCCGACCAACTGGGTTATGACTTGAGCTTTGTCGACGGGGTGCTGACTGTGACCCCGGCCGGACTCACGATGTTGAGTGTCACCGCCAGCGATGCGAGCAAGATATACGGCAACACTCACGCCTTCGCCGGCACCGAATTCACCCCGGTCGGACTGGTCGGCAGCGATACCATCAG